>DASRYP010000253.1:0-4620 GCA_035687165.1 Actinoplanes sp.
CTCGCTCCGCCGACCGCTGGCTCGCGGCGTACGCCCAGGTCGACCAGGCTCTGGTCGCCCCACTCGACCCGGTCACCACCGGCCAGACGGTTGCCACGATGCTCCGGGGGCGCCGCAACGGCGTCGTCCCGCTGGGCACGATGGGCAAGCTGGGCTGACCGGCCCACCGACACTCCCCCGCATCCCCGGAGGACCCACCATCATGGGCGCACGCACCTGGCCGAATCTGACGAGCGCCCTGCTGCGCGCCGAGGATCTCGGGACCGACGACACCGCCTGGGCGATGGGCGAGATCATGACGGGCAACGCGACCCCCGCCCAGATCGCCGGGTTCGCGGTCGCGCTGCGCGCCAAGGGCGAGACGCCAGGCGAACTGGCCGGACTGGTCGAGGCCATGCTGGCCAACGCCACGCTGGTCAAGCTGCCCGAGAGCGTGCGCACCACGGCCGTCGACGTGGTCGGCACCGGAGGTGACCGGGCCAACACCGTCAACATCTCGACGATGGCGGCGATCATCACAGCCGCGGCGGGCGTGACGGTCGTCAAGCACGGCAACCGGTCGGCCTCGTCGACCACCGGCACGGCCGATCTGCTCGAACACTTCGGCATCCCGCTGGACCTGGGTCCCCAGGGCGTCCTGAGCACGGTGAACGCCGCCGGCATCGGCTTCTGCTTCGCGGCCCGCTACCACCCCGGCATGCGACACGCGTCGGTGACGCGACGCGAGCTGGGCATCCCCACGTTCTTCAACGTGCTGGGCCCGCTGACCAACCCGGCCCGCCCCACGGCGGCGGCGGTCGGCTGCTTCGACCCGCGCATGGCGCCGGTGATGGCCGCGGTCTTCGCCCGGCGCGGCGACTCGGTGCTGGTGATGCGCGGCGAGGACGGCCTGGACGAGTTCACCACGGCCGCCCCCACCCGGGTCTGGCAGGCGAGCGACGGCAAGGTCGAGGAACACCTGATCGACGCCGTGGAACTGGGCCTGCCCCGCAGCGCGCCGGCTGCCCTGCGCGGCGGTGACGCCGCGTTCAACGCTGACGTGGCCCACCGCACCTTCGCCGGCGAACCCGGCCCCGTCCGTGACGCGGTCGCTCTGAACGTCGCGGCCGCCCTAGCCGCCCGGGACGGCTTCCCCGGCGACCTCAGAGACACCCTGCGCGCCGGAATAGCCCGAGCCGAGGAAACGATCGACTCCGGCGCCGCGACCGCTCAGCTGGCCCGCTGGGTAGACGCAGCGCAACAGGCCAAAGCCGCCGAGTAGCCACGCCGCTGCCGGTAGAAGCCATCGGCGCGCAACTCACTGATCGCGCAAAGCCGACAGAACCCTCAAACCCACGAACTCCCAGCTCACACTGGCTGCAGGCTGCCGAGCGACGTTTTTCACAGCAGACACGCCGCACGCAATGCCGAAAAATGCCCCATTTACGTGGCAGCGTCGAAATCACTTTCGGGTAATTCCACCTTCCGGCGGACAGAGGAGCCACCCGTGCCGGACCACGATTCCCGCTGCGTCATCTGCGACGGCGACATGATCTTCGACGTGCCGCCGACCACCGACGGCCAGCCCGAGGAACTGCTCTGCACCCGCTGCGGCGCAGCCGAGGTAGTCGCCCCCATAGTCGCCCACCTCTGGCTGGGCAACCTGACCCCGCCCCGCCGCATAGCGCCCCAACAACGCAGAGCCGCAGCCTGACCAGACCCCACACAGACGAGGACCGGTCAAGAAGGGCAGAGGCTTCCTCAACCGCAAAAACCCAGACTCCGCACGCGGAGAGCGAGTTCCTCGCGCAAGAAGGCAGCCGAACGCGACATTCGCGTTTAAACGCCCCCGCCCCGTATTCGACCTGAACACATATCCACTGTTCTGCCCGGGCGGTCGTCGTCAAGGGGATGAGCCCGGTTTTCCGACGCCGCGGGTGTGCGGCGGAGTCGGAAAACCGGGCTCATCCCCTTGACCTAAAAGACGACTGCCCCCGCGAAGCGAAACGGAGCCGTCAGCAGAGCATAGGAGTCAGTGTTCAGCCGGGTGACGTGTCCCCGTGTAGTACTCGAAGATCATGGAGCTGGAGGAGAGAACCACCAGAATCATCCCGACCAGCACCAACCACCACATCCAGAACACCAGCCCGAGGCCGGCGATCGCCGCCGACAGCGCGATCCCGAACGGCCAGTAGCTACCGGGGCTGAAGAACCCGATCTCCCCGGCGCCCTCGGCGATCTCCCCGTCGTCGCGGTCTTCCGGACGCAGGTCGATGCGCCGGGCCACGAACCAGAAGAAGCCGCCGCACATCGAGCACAACAGCCCCGACAGGATCAGCGCGATCGTCCCGATCCACTCCAGGTGACCCGTCGACCCGTAGGTGTAGAAGCCGTAGACGGTGGCCGCTCCGAAGAGGAAGGCGGCGACGCCGAGGAAGATCTTGTATTCGGTGCGCACGCTTCCCCTACTTTCCGGCCGGAGCGACAGCGCCCGCGCCCGAGGCGACGGCGTCCCGCTGGTTCCAGCTGTTCTTCTGGCGCCGCGTGTTGAACGGCTCGGTGGTCACGGCGTACTGCTGGTCGCCCGTGTAACCGATCGCCCCCATCGCTTCCTGCGTGCTGGCGCCACCCTGCTTCGCCTGGAGGAAGGTGTCGAACCGCTCGGGCGAGACCACGACCAGCTCGAACTGCATGAAGGCGTGGTAGGTGCCGCAAAGCTCGGCGCACCGGCCGACGTAGCGGCCTTCCTTGTCCAGGGTGAACTCGAACTTGTTACGGATGCTGCCCGGGAAGACATCGCGCTTGAACAGGATTTCGGGCACCCAGAACGAGTGGATGACGTCCTTGCTCGTCTCCTCGATGCGGATCTTCTCCCCGGTGGGGAGGACCAGCAGTGGGATGACGTCGGACGAGCCGACCGTCGAGGCGACCGTGTTGGCCTCTTCGCCGATGCCGTCACGGTAGTTGAACTGCCAGTTCCACTTGAACGCGACGACCTCGACCACCTGGTCAGGGTTCTTCGAGAGCTTGTCCACGTCGGTCTGCACGATCGCCGTGTAGTAGAAGAGCACCGCCACGATCAGCACCGGGGTGACCGTGTAGAGCACCTCCATCGGCATGTTGAACCGGGTCTGCACGGGTAGCTCGTCGCCCCGCTTGCGGTACCGGATGACACACCAGAAGATCAGGCCCCACACGAAGATGCCCACGATCAGCGCGGCGATCACCGAGGCGATCCACAGGTCGTACATCCGGTGGGCCTGCAGGGTGATGCCCTTGCCCGGCCACCCGAAATGGCCGAACGCGTTGCCCACGCCGTCCAGCGAACAACCCGAGAGCAGCATCAGCAGCGCCGACCCGCTGAGACCGAGCCCGGCGATCCGGACTGCGACTCGCGGCCGCACGGCCGAACTCTTTGCGCTCACCTGCTCTTGCCTCCTTAGCAGCGCCGCCTCCCGCCCGAAACGGACACGAATGGCCAGGCGTCACCGTCGGTCGCACATTACTCGACCAGGCCCTGTCCCACCGTTTCGGGGTCCCGATCTTCAGACGTGCGCGTATGCCCCTCGTCAACCCGGACGATACCGTTCCTGGGGTGGAATTCACGGCCGATCCCGCCGGTCCGGCGGGATACCTTGACGCCGCTACCGCGGTTCCCCTGCATCCGGTGGCTCGCGAGGCAATGCTGGCCGCACTCGCCGACGGCTGGGCCGATCCGGCCCGCCTCTATTCCGCGGGCCGACGGGCCCAGCAGCTTTCCGACGCGGCCCGGGCCGCTTTCGCCGAGGCTTTGGGCGTACGCCCGGACGAGGTGTCCTTCTGGCCCTCGGGCACCGCGGCCGCGCAGGCTGCCGTGCTGGGGGCGCTCGCCGGGCGGGCCCGGCAGGGCGACACGCTGGTGCACTCCGCGATCGAGCACTCGGCCGTGCTGCACGCCGCCGCCCGGCGCAGGACGGTCGAGGTCGGTGTCGATCGCCTGGGCCGGCTCGACCTGGAGGCCTGGGATCGGGCCGTCTCGGCGCCCGGGGTGGCGCTGGCGTCGCTGATCAGTGCCAGTCATGAGGTGGGGACGGTGCAGCCGGTCGCGGCGGCCGCCGACTACTGCGGCGAGGCGGGGGTGCCGCTCTTCGTGGACGCCGCGCAGTCGATGGGTCGTTTGACGACCCCGCCGGGCTGGTCGCTGCTGAGCGCGAGCGCGCACAAGTGGGGCGGTCCGCCCGGTGTCGGCGTGCTGGTGGTCCGCAAGGGTGTGCGCTGGATCTCCCCGTACCCGCAAGATGATCTTTATCGCCCTGGACTGCCCGGGAGCGCCGACCTGCCGGCGGTGGTCGCTGCCGCGGCGAGCTTGCGGGCCGTTCGGGCCGAGGCCCAGACCGAGGCCGTACGGCTGAGCGCGCTCGTCGATCGCATCCGTGCGCGGGTGCCGGCGACCGTTCCGGACGTGGAGGTGGTCGGCGATCCGGTGGAGCGGCTGCCGCACCTGGTGACCTTCTCCTGCCTGTACGTCGACGGCGAGGCCCTGCTGCACGCGCTGGACCGGCACGGCTTCGCGGTCTCGTCGGGCTCGTCGTGCACCGCCTCCACGCTGCGGCCCAGCCACGTGCTTGAGGCGATGGGCGTGCTCAGCCACGGCAACGTCCG
>DASRYP010000254.1:0-2044 GCA_035687165.1 Actinoplanes sp.
ACCTAATACAAGGCATAAGGAAGTGTCGTTTGCCCCGCTGGCCGGGGTCAATGTAATACCAACGGCCTGAATTCCTGACACCTGAATTCCTGACGTGTTGTGGCGCTCGGAGCCTTGTGGCGCCTGACGCGGTTGATCGGCGGTGTAGCCGATCGGCGGAGGGGCCATGACGGTGGCGATCACACGGCGGGAGTTGGGCGCGGGCGACTTGCGGCGCGAAGCGGGCCGCTGCCGGGACGCGCGGGCGGCACGCCGCATGCTGGCGCTCGCCCTCGTGCTGGAGGGGTCCTCGCGGGAGGAGGCGGCGCGGGCGGCCGGCATGGACCGGCAGACCCTGCGCGACTGGGTCCACCGCTACAACGAGGAGGGCCTCCCGGGCCTCCACGACCGGCGCCGGCCCGGGCCGAGGCCGCGGCTCTCGCCCGAGCAGGAGGCCGAGCTGGTGACCGCCGTGGAGCGGGGGCCGGACCCCGACCGGGACGGCGTGGTGCGCTGGCGCCGGGTGGACCTGAAGGCGCTGATCGAGACGCGCTTCGCCGTCCGCCTGCACGAGCGCTCGGTCGGCAAGGTGCTGCGCCGGCTCGGCTTCGCCCGCCTGTCGGTGCGTCCCGAGCACCCGAAGGCGGACGGGGCGGCGCAGGCGGCGTTCAAAAAAGCTTCGCCGAGCTGGTCCGCGAGGCGCTTCCCGAGCGCGCCCGCGGCAAGCCGGTCGAGATCTGGTTCCAGATGCTATGAGGGTGGGCATCACCGACTGTGACGGGTGTCCACCCCACGCAAGGGAGCCACCCGTGGCCCAGACCGACGTCCAGTACCCCACCATCCACCTCGCGATCGAGCTCAGCCGCTCGGCCTGGCTGGTCGCCGCCCGCCTGCCGGGCGTGGAGAAGCCGAGCCTGCACCGGATCGAGGGCGGCGACACGGCGGCGCTGCTCGCGCTCGCGGCGGCGCTGCGGGCGCGGGCGGCCGCCAGGCTCGGCACGCCGGTCCGGGTGGCCTGCTGCTTCGAGGCGGGGCGGGACGGGTTCTGGCTGCACCGCCTGCTGACGGCGGAGGGCATCGCCGCCTACGTGCTCGAGCCGACCAGCATCCTGGTCAACCGCCGCGCGCGCCGGGCCAAGACCGACCGGCTCGACGCCTTGGGCATGCTGCGGGTGCTGGCGGCCTACCTCGGCGGCGACCGGCAGGCGTGCAGCATGGTGCGGGTGCCGACGCCGGAGGAGGAGGACGCCAAGCGCCCGCACCGCGAGCGGGAGGAGCTGGTGCGGGAGCGGGTCCGCCTCGAGAACCGGATCGCGGCCCTGCTGGCGACCCAGGGCGTGCGGGAGAGGCCGTCCCTGCGGAGCTGGGAGCGCGACCTCGCCGCCCTGCGCACCGGCGACGGGCGTCCGCTGCCGCCCCACCTCCGGGCCGAGCTGGACCGCCTGCGGCGGCGGCTGGTGCTGACGCTGGGGCTGATCCGGGAGGTCGAGGCCGAGCGCGACGCGGCGCTCGCCGCCGGGCCGCGGGACGCGGCCGGCCGCAAGATCGCCGCCCTGTGCCGCCTCCGGGGCGTGGGCGCGAACTTCGCCGCCGTGCTCACGCGCGAGGTGTTCTACCGCGCCTTCGACAACCGCCGGCAGCTCGCCGGCTACGTCGGCCTCGCGCCGGTGCCGCACCAGAGCGGCGAGGCCGACCGCGACCGGCGGATCAGCCGCGCCGGCAACGCCAGGGCGCGGACCACCCTGATCCAGCTCGCCTGGCTGTGGCTGCGCTACCAGCCCGACAGCGCGCCGGCGCGGTGGTTCCGCGACCGGGTCGGGGCCTTGCGGGGCCGCACGCGGCGGATCGCGATCGTGGCGATGGCGCGGAAGCTTTTGGTCGCCTTGTGGCGCTACGTCGAGACCGGCCTCGTCCCCACCGGCGCCGTCCTGAAGGCCTGAGCCGGGCCGAAGGACGGCGGTCGGTCCGAGGCGGACGCGCGACCGCGAAACCACCCGGCTGCGACACGCCGCTATCCAGACGGGTCCCGTCCACCTCGGCGCCGGTGCACGCAGGGTCATGGTCC
>DASRYP010000255.1:0-7374 GCA_035687165.1 Actinoplanes sp.
CGGCACCGACCAGCTTCCGCCCGGTCCCGCCACGATCGCCGAGATCACCAAGGCCTACCTGGAACAACTTCACGACGTACGGGAGGCTGGCGCGACCCCCGTCCTGATGTGCAGCCGCCACCTCGCCGCGGCCGCTCGGGACGCCGACGACTACAAGCGCGTCTACGGCGAGTTGCTGTCCCGGTCGGACAAACCGGTGCTGCTGCATTGGCTGGGGGAGGCGTTCGATCCGGCGCTCGCCGGCTACTGGGGCAACCGCGACACGGTCCTCGAGATCGTCACCGCGCACCGGGATCGGGTGGACGGCATCAAGTTGTCGCTGCTCGACGCGGACTACGAGATCGAGACGCGGCGCCGGCTGCCCGCCGGGGTGCGGATGTACACCGGGGACGACTTCAACTATCCGGCGCTGATCCGGGGTGACGAGCAGGGGCACTCGGAGGCGCTGCTCGGCGTGCTCGCGGTGATCGCCCCGCCCGCGGCGGCGGCGTTGCGGGCGCTCGACGACGGCGACGTGGCGACGTACGAAAGCATTCTCGCTCCGACGCTGCCCCTGGCCCGGCACCTGTTCGCGGCGCCGACCTACCACTACAAGACCGGCATCGTGTTCCTGAACTGGCTCGCCGGTCACCAGGACCACTTCACGATGGTGCACGGTGCGCAGTCGGGGCGCTCGCCTCGCCACCTGCTGGAACTGATGACGCTGGCCGACGACGCGGGCCTGCTGCCCGACGCCGAGCTGGCCGCGCACCGCGCGAACGCGTGGCTGACCACGGTCGGCGGCGAACGATGAAGGGCTTCTCGCTGAACCAGGCCACCACCAAACGCTGGCCGCTCGACGAACTGGTGGCCGGGTGCGTCGAAGCGGACGTCGAGGCGGTCGGGCTGTGGCGCGAAGAGGTGACCGAATACGGAACGGCGAAGGCGGCTACGCTCGTCCGGGACGCGGGTTTGAAGGTGTCGTCGCTGTGCCGGGGTGGCTTCTTCCACGAGGCCGAGTGGTACGACGAGAACCGGCGCGCGATCGAGCAGGCGGCGACGCTCGGCACGGACACGCTCGTGCTGGTCAGCGGCGGTCTGCCCGGGAAGAGCCACGACCTGGACGGCGCTCGCCGGCACGTCGGTGACGCGATCGGCGCCCTCGTGCCCGACGCGCGGGCGGCCGGCGTACGGCTGGCCATCGAGCCCTTGCATCCGATGTTCTGCTCCGATCGATGCGTGGTGGCGACACTCGACCAGGCGTTGCAGCTCGCCTCGCCCCATCCGGCGTCGGCGGTCGGGGTCGTCATCGACACGTATCACCTGTGGTGGGACGACCGGGTGTGGGACGGGATCGCGGCGGCCGGGCATGCGAACCGGATCGCCGCGTTCCAGCTCGCGGACTGGATCACGCCGCTGCCGGCGGGGGTGCTGCTGGGGCGTGGGTTGCCGGGCACGGGGGTGGTCGATCTGCGGCGGTTCGCGCGGGCGGTGCGGGCGACCGGCTACGGCGGGTACGTCGAGGTCGAGGTCTTCCACGAGGAGGTGTGGACGCGGCCGGGCGCCACGGTGCTGGCGGCGGCCATCGCGGGCTACGAAGCGGCGGTCTCGTGACCGTGCTGCGTGTCGGCGACGTGGAGGTGGCCACGTACGTCGTGGATCCGCCCCTGGCCGTTCGCCTGCGAGAAACCGCTCGTCATCGCGCCCGGCGAGACGCTGGACCGGCACGTGCGGGTATTCATCCGGGACCGCGTCCTTGATCGGACAGCCGCGCACCCCCGCCGCGGTCCTACGCTGAACGCCGTCGGGCAGCGCGCGGCGGGAAGGGGCCGGACATGACGCAGGCGGTTTCGCTCACCGATTTCCTCGGTACGACCGAGGTCGGCCGGCTCACCCCCGCACAACGCAAACTCATCGTCGAGCAGGCACTGCTGCTGCTTGAGCAGAACTACGCCCTGCTGCCGTTCAAGGTGGCCCGTTACGGCATCAACCCCCTGCAACGGCTCCGCCTGCTGGCCCAGCGACTCGGCCGCGACGGCGACCCGGAACTCGAGTGGCACATGCACCGCGAACTGCTCGACGTCTACAACTCGCTCCGCGACCTGCACACCCGCTACACGCTGCCGCAGCCCTTCAACGGCGTCGGTGTGTTCCTGCCCTTCCTGCTCAAGGAGTTCACCGAGGACGGTCGCCGCCGCTACCTGGTCAGCCGGCGGCAGGCCGGCCAGCCCGAGCTCGACCAGCAGGGCTTCCGCTTCGGCGTCGAGGTCACGCACTGGAACGGGGTGCCGATCGTGCGGGCGATCGACCGGTTCGCCGAGCGGCTGCCCGGCGCCAACCCCGACGCGCGCCATGCCCGGGCGTTGCAGATGTTCACCGTACGGTCGCTGGCCTTCGCCGCGCCGCCCGACGAGGAGTGGATCACCATCGGCTTCCTCGACGCTCGGCAGCAGCCCCGCGAGGTCCGGCTGGTGTGGAGTGCGACCCCGATCGCGTCGGCGGCCGAGGGCTCGGCCGGGCCGATCGACATCCCGCTCGGCGTCGACGTCGAGGGCGCCCAGCTCGCCCGGCTGCGCACCGAGTTGTTCGCCCCCGAGGCCATCGCCGCCGAGGAGGCCGACCGTCCGACCGTCGCCGCCCCCGACGCCGTCCAAGTCACGCCCGAGCTGGCCACCGTCTTCGAAGCCCGCCAGGTCACTGTGGGTGGCCGCCAAGTCGGGCACCTGCGGATCCGCACGTTCATGCCGACCGCGACGGGCGTCGTCGGTTTCGTGCGCGAGTTCGCCCGTCTGCTGGCCGCGCTCCCGCCGGACGGGCTCGTGCTCGACGTGCGCGGCAACGGCGGCGGCGCGGTCGTCGCCGCCGAGCTGTGTCTGCAGGCGCTCACCGCGCGCACCATCGAGCCGGAGCCGGCCCAGTTCTCGGCCACCGCGCTCAACCTGCGGCTGTGCCGCACCAACGACCAACTGCGTCCGTGGCTCAGGTCGATGGAGCAGTCGCTCGAGAGCGGCGCACCCTACTCCGCGGGCGTGCCGTTCACCGAGCCCGAGTGGTTCGAGGCGGTCCCGCAGTCGTACTTCGGTCCCGTCGTGCTGCTCACCGACGCCCGCTGCTACTCGGCCACCGACATCTTCGCCGCGGGCTTCCAGGACAACGGCATCGGACCTGTGCTCGGCACCGACGGCAACACCGGCGCCGGCGGCGGCAACGTGTGGCAGCTGGGCGACCTGCTGAACGCGCTCGGCGGTCAAGCGGACGTCCCGTTCCAGCCCCTGCCCCACGGCGCCGGCCTGTCCCTGGTCATCCGCCGCGTCCTGCGCGTCGGCGCCAACGCGGGCACCCCCTTGGAGGACTACGGCGTGGTCCCCGACGAACTTCACCGAACGACTCGGCGCGACGTCCTGCACGACGACGCCGACCTGCTGGCCGCCGCCGCCGATCTGCTCGACAAGGCCCCACCGCGCCGTTTCGACGTGACCCTCGCCGCGGTCGGCGGCTCCCTGACCGCGAGCTTCGACGTCAAAGGCATCGACCGCGCCGACATCGAGGTGGACGGCCGCCCCCGCCACAGCGCCGACGTGGGCGGCACCCCGACCCCGATCGACGTGGCCAACTGCGCGGGCGCCCGCGAGGTCCGCGTCCTGGGCTACGACACCGGCCGGCTCGTGGCCCTCCGCACCTTCATCCGCGACGGCGGCGACCTGCACCCGCTGCCGACCCTCCCCACCTGACCGGCTCAGTTCCACGCCGGGCCGTCCGGGAACGAGAACCCGGTTGGCGGCGACCTCGCCGGTGGCGACCCGGACCGGGGCGACCGCCCGCTGGATGCGCGCGTGGCCGAGCACGTCGTCCCTCGGCGTACGCGGTCCTGGTCAGTTCCCGCACTTTCTCGTCGGGATAGCCGAGCCAGCCGACGCTGGTCGTGTACGACGGGAAGCCCTCTTTCGCGAGGAGCGTGAGCCGGTCGGGCAGACCGTCGCGGCCCTGGTCGAGAATGGCGGCGGCCTCGGCGGGGGTGAGAGCGTCGTCGATGTGCCGGAAGTCGACGCAGGCGAGCAGCTCGTCGGTCGGCAACGACGCGAGGAGCTGCCACATCGGTTGGCCGGCGACCTTGGCGCGCAGATCCCAGACGGCGTTGAGGAGCGCGCCGGTCGCCATGTGCAGCGCGCCTTTCTCGGGGCCCAGCCAGCGCAGCTGGGGGTGGGCGGTGAGCGAGCACGGCGGCTCGGCGGTCAGTTCGGCGACGGTCCGGCCGACGATCTGCGGGGCCAGGGCGCGTACGCAGGCGCAGGTGATCTCGTTGCCCTGTCCGTTGGTGAAGGTGAAGCCGGTGCCGGTCACACCGGCGTCGGTGCTCAGCTCGACGTAGGTGGCCGAGTAGTCGCCGCGGTTGATCGAGTCGGAGCCGTCGCCCGCCGCGGCCGTCGGGAACCTTACGTCGTGCACCTCGAAACCGGTGATGGTGGTCATGGGGGTGCCGCCCCTTCCGAGCTTGAAGATCCGTTTGGGTAGGTGGTAGGCCAGGTCCATCCCGTACGCGTCCAGCAGCGGCCGCAGGGCGTCAACATAACCGGTCGCCTGCGGGCGGAACGTGCTGATCACCCGCCCGCCTCAGCCGTCCGCGGCCAGCTTCGCGTGGTGCCCTCAGGTCGTCAGTGGGTGACTCGGTGGTCGCCAGGACCTCGATGCCGAACCGCTCGAACAGCGCCCGCGGCCGGAACGCCGGTTCGGCCAGGGTGGGCGGCGATCGCGTCGTACACCTCGTCGGCGGTCTCCCCGCTCAACGGCGTCCGGACGCCGAAGACCGTGCGGAACGTCTGCTCCAGCCAGAGCCGCGACGGTGTGCCGCGGAACAGGTGCCAGTTCGAGGCGAGCAGCCGCCAGATCGTCCGTGGGTCGTTCTCGACCGGACCGCCGTCGCGCCAGGGCACGCCCAGCGGTGCATCCTCCGCGACCGCCCGCGGCGCCGGGGCCGAACTCACCGTCATCGGCCCCAACCCGCTGACCGAGGTCGGCGGTCTCACCGTCGCCGAGGACGTGCTGCGGGCGGGCGCCACCGGCGTGGGGCGGGGCGGGTCCATCACGAAACCCACACGCTGACCCTGGCGGCAATGTTTGATGTCAAGGGCTGTCCCCCGGGGACACCCGTAGATATACAAGAGAGTGATTTTTAGCACTCGGTGTTGTCCCGGCCTGCTCGGGTGATTGATTTCGGAGAGTGACGTCGTCGGCGCAGGCCGGCCGTCTCGTTCATTGCTGTATGGAATCGACGCGTGCAGTCTGTGCCGACTGGGATGGGCGTCGATGCATAGGGAATCCACAATAGACTGTGAAACCTTCGACACGGTGTGTAATTGGCTGTGTCCGATTCACCGACCCCGCCGCGCGTAATGTCTACAGCGGAGCGAGCCTGCCGGACCGGCACAATGCCCCGTCCGCAGCGCTGGCACCGTACTGGAGTGACCTGGTCGTCGATGCCAGCGCGAGTGTGTGGACCGCGGTCACCGGCACCGGCACCGATCAGCGGTACGTGATCGAGTGGCGCAACGCGTTGCTGGCCGGCACCGCCAGCCGGGTCAGCTTCGAGACGGTCATCGCCAACAACGGCGATATCACCTTCAACTACACCGGCCTGGCCGACGACCTCGCGAAGGGCTCGTACACCGCGGTCGGGGTGACCAGCCCGGGCGGCAACTACGGCCTGCAGTACTCCTACGAGCAGCCCGACCTGGCCGCCGGCACGGCGGTCACGGTCGTCGCACCCGCCGACGGGCACGACCTGGTCGGCTCCCTGACCGGCACCATGCTGAACCAGGAGGGTGAGCCGACCGCGGGGGTACACGTGTGGCTGGACGACACCGCCACCGAGACCGACGAGTTCGGCACTTACCGCTTCGACGACGTGGAGAACGGCACCTACAGCCTGTACGGCGCGCAAGGATGTGCCGATGTCGAGGACGCCAACGTCGCCGTTACCGGCGACGGCACGATCGACACCGTCTACGACGCGGTCATGGACGTCGCCACCGACACGTACGGCAACCGCTGTTCGCTGAGCACGGCGGCGTGGACGCCCGGTGACACTGCGGTGTCCTTCGGCACCGGCTTCGAAACCAGCGTGGCGCTGCCGTTCCCGGTCACCTTCTACGGCCACGCGTTCAGCACCGTCGACGTGCAGAACTGGGGTGCGGTCGCCTTCACCGACACGGCGGACTCCGCGCTCGGCGGCGGTGTGCAGGTGTGGCCCGGCGCCGACCCGATCTTCGACGCGCAGAGCAAGGTCTACACGAAAACCGTCGGGACGGGCCCGAACCGCCAATTCGTCATCGAGTGGCGCGACGTCGGCCTGACCGGTGTCACCGGCACCCGGGTCGACCTCGAGCTGGTCATCGCCGAGAACAGTGCGATCACCGCCACCATCCACAACCCGCCCGACCGGGCCGTGACGAGCAAGGACATCGAAATCTACTACTGGGGCAACGATTACAACTCGATCCAGTACTACGAGGACGGCAACGGCCTGCGCGCCGGGAAGTCCGTCACGTTCACCCCGCCGACGGCGGCCTGACATGACCATGCCCCGATCTCGTAGCCTGTGGAGGACCGCGGTGAGACACCGTCCATCCCGCCTGAAAACGGCGTTGGCCCTGACGTTGAGTGCCGCGCTGCTCGTCACCATGTCGCAGCAACCGGCCCTGGCCGACAAGCCCAAGCCCTACAGCCCGCCCAAGCCCGCCGAGCAACCCGCCGTCGCGGTCGCGAAGGTGAAGGCGAAAGCAGCCCGGGCCGATACGTCACGGCAGGCGTCCAGCCTGCCCGCCCCGGTGTGGCCCGCTCCCGGCGGCAGTGACGTCACCGCCGGGGCGACCGGTGCCCTGGTCACCTTCACTGCCCCGGCGGCCACGAACGCCAGGGTGATACCCGCTCCGGCCGCGCTGCACGTTGAGGTTCTCGATCAGGCCGCGGCGACCCGCGCCGGGGTGAAGGGTCTGCTGTTCAAGGCCCGCCGGGGTGACGGTACGACGGCTGCGGCGCCGGCCGCGGTGACCGTGGATTACAGCAAGTTCGCCACCGCGTACGGGGCGGACTGGTCCAACCGGCTGCGGCTGGTGACCTTGCCCGACTGCGCGCTGAACACTCCCGCCGGCGCCGGGTGCGTGGGCACGGAGTTGCCCACCCGCAACAACGCCAAGGCCAAGACGGTGACCGCGGACCTGCAGGTCGCCGGCACCGATCAGGTCGTGGCGCTGGCCGCGTCCGCGTCCGGTTCGACCGGCAGCTTCGCCGCCACCTCCCTGAAGGCGTCGAGCACCTGGACCGGTGGCGGTTCGTCCGGGAACTTCTCCTGGGCGTTCCCGATGCGGATCCCGCCGGCGCTGGGCGGTCCCGAGCCGA
>DASRYP010000256.1:0-9327 GCA_035687165.1 Actinoplanes sp.
GATCGATCCGAAGATCTCCGGCGGGGACATCTGCATCCAGGCGTGCGCTCACGATCCTCAGGTCGCGGTCCACGCCATACGCAATCTGGCTCGGCTCGGGATGGGCGTGGTCAGCGTCCGGTGGTCGCAGCTCGGCTTCGGGCGTACGTCCTCGACGTCGACCTCGCAGGCGACCCCGCGCAACCTTTTCGGCTTCAAGGACGGCACCGCGAATCTCAAGGCGGAGGAGCCCGCGCTGCTCGACGATCACCTCTGGGTGCGTGACGGGGACGGGCCCGGCTGGATGACCGGCGGGTCCTACCTGGTCACTCGCAAGATCCGCATGATCGTCGAGACGTGGGACCGGACCTCGCTCGGCGAGCAGGAGGAGATCGTGGGGCGTACCAAGGGATCGGGTGCGCCGCTCACCGGCTCGGGCGAGTTCGACGAGCCGGACTTCGCCGCGCTCGACGAGTCGGGCGAACCGGTGATCGCCAAGGTGGCTCACGTGCGGCTGGCGCATCCGACCCAGAACGCCGGGGCTCGGCTGCTGCGCCGGGGATACAACTTCGTCGATGGCTCGGACGGGCTGGGCCGGCTCGACGCCGGGCTGTTCTTCATGGCGTACCAGCGGGATCCGCGCCGGCAGTTCGTGCCGATCCAGACGAAGCTGGCCCGCCATGACGTGATGAACGAATACCTCCGGCACGTTTCCAGCGGTTTGTTCGCATGCCCGCCCGGCCTGCCCGCGGCCGACGACTTCTGGGGCCGCTCGCTTTTCGCCTAGTGGCCGTGGCGCGGCTGCTGATGCCGGGCGCGGTTCGGGATCTTCTCGATCGACGAGGAGCGCTCGCTTACCGCACCGTTGTGACGACTCTCACGCGCCGCTTCGAGAAGGGCGCGGTGGCCCGACATCGAGACGGACGAGCCTTCCGGTAGGGCCTTGAGCGCTCCGGCCGGACTCGTCGCCGACAAAAGAAGCCGGTTGACGGCAAGGGAAACCGACAGGATGACGGTTTTACGTCGATTCGTGAGCAACCTCAACGCCGCCGACCAGCGTCTTCTGCGGAAACTCCTGAAGGAGGATCCCTCCGACGGCTGAACGGTGTGGATGACAGGAAGGCAACTGTCATCCTGTTATCGAGATGCTGCGCTTAACGAAGCCATGGCAGCATGAACGTTTCTCCGCGCCGGGTCGCCGGTGCGCGCGGCCTCACAAGGGTCGAAAACCTGGGGAGCTTTTCTCGTGACCGAACACACCGCCGCGCCTCCGGGCAAGCTCGACGCCGCAGTGCTCAAGATTGCCGGAGTGGTGGTGCTCGGGGCGATCATGTCGATCCTCGACATCACCGTCGTGAGCGTCGCTCTGCCCACCTTCCAAAGCACCTTCAACGCGACGTACGCCGAAGTCGCCTGGACCATGACCGGATACACCCTGGCCTTGGCCACGGTGATCCCGCTGAGCGGCTGGGCCGCCGATCGGTTCGGCACCAAGCGGCTGTACATGATGGCGTTGCTGCTCTTCACGCTCGGCTCGGTGCTCTGCGCGACCGCCGACTCGATCCAGCAGCTCGTCGCCTACCGGGTCCTGCAGGGTCTCGGCGGCGGCATGCTCATGCCGATCGGAATGACGATCATGACCCGCGCCGCCGGTCCCGAGCGGATCGGCCGACTGATGGCCGTGCTGGGCGTCCCGATGCTGCTCGGCCCGATCGGCGGCCCGATCCTGGGCGGCTGGCTGATCGAGGTCGCGAGCTGGCACTGGGTCTTCCTGATCAACCTGCCGATCGGCGCGGCCGCGCTGGTCTACGCGTACTTCGCGCTGCCCAAGGACGAGACGCATCCGGCCGAACGGTTCGACTTCGTCGGCATGCTGATGCTCTCGCCGGGTCTGGCCCTTTTCCTGTTCGGCGTCTCGTCGCTGCCCGAGACGGGCACGATCACGGCGACCAAGGTGTGGGTCACGATGCTGGTCGGCGCCCTGCTGGTGATCAGCTTCGTCTTCTACTCGTTCAAGCCGAAGCACCCGCTGCTCGACCTGCGCCTGCTGCGCAACCGCAGCCTGTCGGTCGCGACGATCTCGCTCTTCGTCTTCGTGATCGCGTTCATGGGCGCCGGCCTGCTCTTCCCGAGCTACTTCCTGCAGATTCGCGGTGAGGGCACGCTCGACGCCGGTCTGCTGATGGCGCCGCAGGGCATCGGCGCGGTGCTGACCATGCCGATCGCGGGCATGCTGGCCGACAAGATTCCGGTCGGCCGGACGGTGCCGTTCGCGATGGCGCTGATCGCCCTCGGGTTCTTCGGATTCACCCAGGTCGGCACCGACACGTCGTACGTCTTCCTGTGCGGTTCGCTGTTCGTGATGGGTCTCGGCATGGGTGGCACGATGATGCCGATCATGACCTCGGCGCTGCGGACGCTGCAGCCGGGCGAGGTCGCCCGCGGCTCCACACTGGTGAACATCCTGCAGCAGATCGGCGGCTCGATCGGCACGGCGATCATGTCCGTGATCCTGACCAGCCGGCTCAACGGCTCGCCGGACGTTCCGGGCCTGAACAACCCGCAGACCGGCAAGCCGATCACCGAGGCCGGGGCGGCGATCGCAGCACAGCAGGGCGCGAACATCCCGCTGCCGCCGCAGCTCCTCGAGCGGGGACTGCAGTTCGCGGCCGACGCGTTCGCGACCACGTTCTGGGTCGGCTTCGGCCTGGTGCTGGTGACCTTCATCCCGATCGCGTTCCTGCCGCGCAAGCGCAAGCCGGCCGGCGCTCTCGGCGAGCCCGCCGCCGAGGCAGCGATCCTGATGCACTGAGGGCCTGATGCACTGAGGGGTAGCCCCCGTCTTCCGTCCGGTGGAGGCGGGGGCCTTCCGCTCGCGGTGATCACTTCGTGAAGATGAAGTATCGGTAGACGCCGTACGTGGTGGCGTTGACGTTGTCGCCCGAGGTGCCGGGCAGGTAGGCGGGCCGCACGCGATAGCGGACGCCGACCGGGTGGGCGCCGGCCAGCGTGTAGTACGACTTGCCGTTGCTGCCGACGGCGGCGTCCACGTTCCGCCACGGCTTCCACTTGCCGCCCGAGAGCACCTCGAACTGCAGGCGCTGCTTGCGCTTCGGGTGGGCGGTCATCGTCGTCGTGAAGTACGGGTGCACCGACTTGCGGAAGTACGCGGTCGACACCGTGCCGACCTTGGCCGTCTTGTACTGCCGGGTGCTGACCGTCGAGGCCACGATCCGGGTACCGAGCACGGCTTTCACCGACGCCGGGGCGTACCTGTCGTCGCCCGCGAACTTGACCACCACGCTCGTGGTGCGGGTCAGCTTGAGCGGCGCGGTCACGACCCCCTGGGCGTTGGTCGTCGCGCGCTTGACCAGCTTGTCGGTGAGGTCACCGCCGTACGGGTCGGCCCGGATCTCGACCTCGCGGCCGGGAGCGCCGAGCTTCGCGGTCAGCGTTACCGTCGCCCCGTATGCGCTGACCGAGCCGTTGCCGCTGACCGTCAGCGACACCGGAGAGGGCGTGGGCACGACCGGGTCGGGGTCGTCGACCACCCAGAGCCGGAACTCCAGGGCCCGGTTGCGGCTGACCGCGAAGACACGTGGGCCGTTCGGTTCCCCGGCGACCTTCTCGAGCGCGTCCGGCGTCCCGTCGGATGTGGTCGACGGCAGGGTGAACTTCTTCTCCGGCTGCTCGGAGCCGGCGGCGAAGAGCGCGACGTCGGTGGTGTCGTCGAAGTTCCGGTAGCCGATCGCGACCCGGCCGTCCGGGGCGACGTCGACGTCGGCCGGATAGCAGGTCTGGTCGTATGCCTGGGAGCGCAGGTGGGGCGCCGCGGCCGAGGATTTCCACAGCCCGCAGTCGACGCCGAAGCCGATGAGGCCGGTCCCGTCGGAGGTGAGCTCGACGCCGCGCAGGAACGAGTCGGAGAACTCGCCACCGCCCTCGGCGCCCTCGGTGCCGTCCGCGGAAATCGTGAAGCGGAACATGTGCCCGCTGGTCGACGCGTCGTTCGAGGTGTCGGCGACGATGAGCGAGCCGGGCCGGGTGAGCAGCCGCGGCGAGTCGTGGAGGGCGATCTTCGGGGCGTGTACGCGCAGGACGCGCTTGGCCGGCTTCAGGACCCCGAAGTTGCCGGCGTAGTCGCCCGCGGCCCCGGCGTCGTAGCCGAACCAGATCTGGTCGCCGACCGCCGCGACGGTTCTGGGGAACATCTTCGCGCCGACCGAGTAGTGCGCCTGCTCGGTGACCGTGGCCGCGTCGAAGGCGACGATCGCGTGCGCGCCGGCCACCGCGGCGTAGAGCGTCTTTGCGTCCGGTGACAGAGCCAGCTCCGCGATGCCGGGCAGCCCGGTACGGGTGCTGATCACCGAGCCGTGATAGTCGGTGACGACCAGCTTGCCGCCCTGCTCGTCGCTGACCAGCACATGCCGGTTGGCCGGATCGACCAGTACGTCACTGGCGTAGTCGATCGGCAGTGCCCGGCTGTTGCTCAGCGTGGTGTCACCGAACGCGATGCCGCTGCCGACGGCGACCGCGACCGCGCCGGCACCAGCCACTGCCGCGGCCGTGAGGGCCGCGCGAAGCTTCCGCATGTAGGGCTCCCGATCTTGCGCGTGCGGACGCCCAGCGTACGGGAGCGAGTGGCACCCCGATCCTGGAGCGCCACCTCGATCCGAGGTGCTCAGCGCACTGATACGCCCGTGGCAGACGGTAGCCGCGCTCGCCGGCCCGCTTGTATCCGGGTCGTGAAAAACGTGCGGTGAACCGTCAACGCCCCGTATCCGGATCTTCCGGCGGCTCGAACGGGCGCGCACCGTCGAACCATGACGCTCGCCGAACTGCTTCCCTCCCTGCGGATCGCCCTGCGACCCACCCTCGACCATCGCATCTGGCCGGCCACCGCCCGCTGGGCCGCCCACGGCGACCTCACCATCGGTGGCGTACGGGCCTCGGTTCTCGCCGAGACGTACGGGACGCCGGTGCAGGTGCTCGACGAGGAGGACGTGCGGCGGCGGTGCGGCGAGTACCGGGCCGCGTTCGGGCCGGGCGCGGTCGCCTACGCCGCCAAGGGAGGCCTGGTCCCGCAGGTCGCCCGGTGGCTGGCCCGGGAGGATCTGGGCTGCTACGCCGGGTCGGCCGAGGCGCTGCGGACCGCCGTCGCCGCCGGCATCAGCCCGGAGCACCTGGTCCTCTCCGGCTGCCACCGCTCGGTCACCGACCTCGAGACGGCGATCGGCTGCGGCGCCGCGATCGTCGTCGGCTCGGTCGACGAGGTGGAGGCGGTCGCGGCCCGGACGACCAGCACCCAGCGGGTCCTGATCCGGGTGCTCCCGGCCGCGGCGGCGCGCAGCCGGCGGACGTACGGCGTTCGCCTGGGCACCTCGCCCGCGTTCGCCGTGGTCGAGGCCGTCCGGCGAGCGCCCCACCTCGTGCTGGCCGGCCTGGACTGCGCGGTCGGGCACCAGCTCAGCCGGTTCGGGGCGTACGAGGCCTGCCTGCGCGAGGCGGTCGCCTTCTGCGCCGTGCTGCGCTCGCGCCGCCGGATCGTCGTCCCGATGATCAACCTGGGCGGCGGTCACGCGGTGGCCTACCAGTCGTCCGACGACGACCTGGCCGTGGACGCTTTCGCCAAGCGGCTGCGGGCCGTCGCCCGGGTGACCGCCGAACGCTACGGGATCGCGTCACCGCGGCTCCGGGTCTCGCCGGGCCGGGCGCTGCTGGCCCGGGCCGGGATCACGCTGCACCGGGTGACCGAGACCGCCCGTCTGGTGGTCGCCCTCGACGGCGCCGTGCCGGACTGCCTGCCCGGCGACGAGTGCGTCGGCCGGCACGCGATGCAGCTGGTCGGCCGAGTGTCCGGCGCCCCGCCGCAGCCGTTCACCCTCATCTGCGGGGACGGCCGTCCGGTCACCGCCGAGCTGCCCGCCGACGTGACCGTGGGCGACCTGGTGGCGATCGCCGGGACCGGTGCCTATCACCAGCGGGCCGAGCGTTTCGTCGGCCGGCCGGCGGTGATCGGTGTCGCCGGTGGGCTGCCGCGCACCCTGCTGCACCGCGAGACCCTGGACGACCTGCTGAGCCAGGACTGACTGCAAAGGTGGTGCGGGGGCCGTCCGGTTCGGGCGGCCCCCCTTTTTTTTGTGACCGCCGCCGCAGTGCCGTCAACAGCGCGTCAACAAAGCGCCGTCATGCGTACGGAACGCGTCAACACCCGATGACGTACGCCCCCGGGCGCGCTTCTGTGTGGGCGTAAGCAAAAAACAGCCTTTCCCACCAAGGAGACACCCCGTGGCTGATCTCGTGTTCGTCGTGCTCACGGTGGCGCTGTTCGCAGCGCTGACCGTGCTGATTCGGGCGGTCGAACGCTGGTGAGCGCCGTCAACGTCATCGGCGGAATCGTCGCCGTGCTGCTGGCCGGATTCCTGGTCGCCGCCCTGCTCTTCCCGGAGAAGTTCTGATGGCCGGTTGGATCTTCGTCAGCACGCTGGTGCTGGCGCTCGTCGCGGTCTACCGGCCGTTCGGTGACTACCTGTACCGGGTCGTGAGCGGCCGCAAGAGCAACGTCGTCGAGCGCGGCGTCTACCGGCTCGTCGGCGTCGACCCGAACTCCGAGCAGACCTGGGGTGTCTACGCCCGCAGCGTGCTCGCCTTCTCGGCCGTCTCGATCCTTTTCCTCTACCTGTTCCTGCGCCTGCAGGACAAGCTGTGGCTGTCACTCGGCTTCACCGGCGTGCCGACCCACATCGCCTGGAACACCGCGGTCAGCTTCGTCACCAACACGAACTGGCAGGCGTACTCCGGTGAGTCCACGATGGGCCATCTCGTGCAGATGGGTGGCCTCGCGGTCCAGAACTTCGCGTCGGCGGGTGTCGGCATCGCGGTCGCCGTGGCCCTGGTGCGCGGCTTCGCGGCCCGCAAGTCGGCGACGCTGGGTAACTTCTGGGTCGACCTGACCCGGATCATGCTGCGGGTACTGCTGCCGATCTGCGTGCTCGCCACGCTGATCTTCATGATCGCCGGGGTCGTGCAGAACCTCTCCGGCGGCGCCGATGTGACGACCCTGACCGGCGCCACGCAGCACATCACCGGCGGCCCGGTCGCGTCCCAGGAGGCGATCAAGGAGATCGGCACGAACGGCGGCGGCTTCTACAACGCCAACTCGGCCCACCCGTTCGAGAACCCGACCACCTGGACCAACTGGCTGCAGATCTTCCTGATCTTCCTGATCCCGTTCAGCCTGCCCCGGGTCTTCGGCCGCATGGTCGGGCAGAACCGGCAGGGGTACGCCATCGTCGCGGTCATGGCCGTGCTGGCCATCGCCTCGGTGGCGCTGACCGTCGGCTTCGAGCTGCACGGCGCGGGCACGGTTCCGCAGGCCGTCGGGGCGGCGATGGAGGGCAAGGAGACCCGCTTCGGCATTCCGGACTCGGCCACCTTCGCCGCAGTGACGACGCTGACCTCCACCGGCGCGGTGAACTCGTTCCACGACTCGTACACGGCTCTCGGCGGCATGATGCCGATGGTCAACATGATGCTTGGCGAGGTCGCGCCCGGCGGTGTCGGCTCCGGCCTCTACGGCCTGCTCATCCTCGCGGTGATCACGGTTTTCGTGGCCGGTCTCATGGTCGGTCGTACGCCGGAGTACCTCGGCAAGAAGATCGGCGCCCGCGAGATGAAGCTAGCCTCGCTGTACTTCCTGGTGACGCCCGCGATCGTGCTGATCGGCACGGCGGCCGCCTTCGCCACCGGCAACAACACCACGGCACTCAACGTCGGCCCGCACGGCCTCTCCGAGGTTCTGTACGCCTTCACCAGCGCCGGCAACAACAACGGCTCGGCCTTCGCGGGCATCACGGTGAACACGCCGTGGTGGGATACCGCCACCGGCCTGGCCATGCTCTTCGGCCGCTTCGTCCCGCTCGTGCTCGTGCTGGCCCTGGCCGGCTCGCTGGCCCGGCAGAAGCCCACGCCCGAGTCCGAGGGCACCCTGCCCACCCATCAGCCCCTGTTCGTCGGGCTCGTCGTCGGCGTCACCGTCGTGCTGGTCGCGCTGACCTTCCTGCCCGCTCTCGCTCTTGGTCCCATCGCGGAGGGGCTGTCGTGACCGACCGCACCGGCGAAAGCGCAGCGACCGTAAAGCCAGGAGTGCATGACCACTGGAGATCAGCATGACCTTGTTAGCCGAAAAACCGGACGTCTACCCGCCGAGGGCGGTGCGGGGCGGCCTGATGGAACCCCGCCAGCTCTGGGCGGCGCTGCCCGCCGCGACCAGGAAACTCGACCCGCGCGTCATGTGGCGCAACCCGGTGATGTTCATCGTCGAGATCGGCGCGGTCTTCACCACCGTGCTCTCGATCGTCGACCCGAGCGTGTTCGCCTGGATCATCACGGTCTGGCTCTGGCTCACGGTCGTCTTCGCCAACCTGGCCGAGGCGGTCGCCGAGGGCCGGGGCAAGGCGCAGGCCGCCGCACTGCGTGCGGCCAAGCAGGATGCGGTCGCCTATCTGAAGGACGGCCGGGAGGTTCCGGCCACCCAGCTCAAGCAGGGCGACCTGGTCGTGGTCGTGGCCGGCCAGACCATCCCCGGGGACGGCGACGTCATCGAGGGCATCGCCAGCGTTGACGAGTCGGCGATCACCGGCGAGTCCGCGCCGGTGATCCGGGAGTCGGGCGGCGACCGCTCGGCCGTCACCGGCGGCACCAAGGTGCTCAGCGACCGGATCGTCGTGAAGATCACCCAGAAGCCGGGGGAGAGCTTCGTCGACCGCATGATCGCGCTGGTCGAGGGGGCCAACCGGCAGAAGACGCCGAACGAGATCGCGCTGAACATCCTGCTGGCGGCGCTGACGATCATCTTCCTGCTGTCGGTGGTGACGCTCCAGCCGCTGGCCATCTTCACCAAGGCGTACCAGGCCGCGGCGCCGGACACGCTGGCGATCAACTCGCACGGCGTCACCGGGATCGTGCTGGTCTCGCTGATCGTCTGTCTCATCCCGACCACGATCGGCGCCCTGCTCTCGGCGATCGGCATCGCCGGCATGGACCGGCTGGTGCAGCGCAACGTGCTGGCCATGTCGGGCCGGGCGGTGGAGGCCGCGGGCGACGTCAGCACGCTGCTGCTCGACAAGACCGGCACGATCACGCTGGGCAACCGGCAGGCGACCGAGTTCCTCCCGGTCGCTGGGGTCACCGAACCGGAACTGGCCGACGCGGCGCAGCTCTCCAGCCTGGCCGACGAGACGCCCGAGGGCCGCTCGGTGGTCGTCCTGGCCAAGAATCGTTTCGGTCTGCGCGAGCGGGAGCCGGGGCTGATACCGAACGCGACTTTCGTGCCGTTCACGGCGCAGA
>DASRYP010000257.1:0-8845 GCA_035687165.1 Actinoplanes sp.
ACGCCGAACGTGAAAGTCGCTCCGGCCAGCTCAACCCGGATGTCGCCGGGCCGGCCCAGCAGCACGGCCGGCGCGTCGGGGGTGAAGGCGAGGCTGAAGCCGAAGGCGGCGGTGGGCGGCGGGTGGCCGGGCGCGAACGGATATCGCAGCGACACCTCGCCGGGGCGTACCACGACGCCCAGCTGGGTGGCCAGGTCGGTGCCGGCCTTGAGGGCGAACGTCCACCGGCTGTCCAGCTCGACCTCGACGGGAACACCGTTGGGCAGCAACGGAAGCAGCAGCACACCGGGCCGCGCGGCACCCTCGGCCGGCAGCTCGGTGAGCAGCAGCCCGACGTCTTCGTATCTGCCGGCTACCCGCAGGTCGAAGAACGGCACACTCAGCCCGCGCTGCAGCAGCGCGGCCGGTTCGCCGGTGGCCTGGCCCTGCACGGCCGCGGCGAAGGCAGCGTCGAGCAGGTCGATCGAGGACGGCAGGCCGAGCGCAAGGGTCAGCTCGCCGAGCAGCTCGGCCACCTTGGCGAAGTCGAAGTCGGCCGTGCCCCAGCCCAGCACGGTGGCCGGGATCGACGTAGGATCGGCCAGCGCCGCGGGTAGCCTCTCCCACTCGAACCGGGTGCGCAGGAAGCCCAGCCGGGAACCCGCGGGCTCCACCGACTCGGACCGGATAACTCCGAGCAGCTCGAGCAGGTTGAACGCCGTGGGCACCTGGCCGTTGAGATAGTCGGCCAGGAGCAGCTCGAACAGGTTGCGGGCCAGGGCGGGCAGGGCCGCCGGGTCCATGCCGGTGGGCGCCGCGGTGAGCGCGCCGACGGCCCGGTAGACGTCGCCGGCGGCCGCGATGACCGCGAGCACCTGCTCGGGGCCGGCGTCGTCGGCCAGCGCCTCAGCCGCGGAGACCGCGCCGGCCGCGGCAGTGCCCACAGCCGCATAGCTCGGCGGGATGCCTTGGACCTCCCAGCCGAGCCGCCACATGAGCAGCCGGAATTCTTCGGCGTCGCTGAAGCCGCGGACCAGCGGTTCGACGGCCGCGGCCAGGTGCCGGGCGAGGGTCTGGAAGGAGTCGCTCATGCCGGGTACCTCGGGTCGTAGTCGGCGTCGATCTCACCGTGCTTGGCCGGATCGAGCAGGTCGACCAGCGCATAACGGCAGACCCAGCAGAACTGGTAGGCCCGGTCGCGATCGGCTGCGTCCTTGAAGGTCTGCCGGCCCATCAGGCAGATGCCGGTCGGATGGTAGACGTCGCAGTTGAACAGAAGCCCGTTCTCGTGCAGCCCGACGATCCACGACGAATAGCGGGGCGGCTTGGGCGCGGTGTTGGCCGGAAAATTGGTGGCGGCGGTGGGGAAGGCGACTCGGCCGCCGCAGGGCCGGTTGGGCGGGACCCGGTTGCCGGCCGCGTCGACGAAATCGGCGTTGAGCGGATTGTGGGTCAGGTTGATCTGGGCCCGCACGCTCGCGGCCATGAGCTCGAGGTCGTCGCCGAAGACGTTGTTGCCCGGGTTGGGGTCGTGCGCGCGGACCGGCGACATCAGCACCGTGCCGGCCGGGAAGCCTGCCGGGGAAGGCCCGGCCACCAGCGGCTGGACGATCAGGTCGGTCGCGCTGGTGACCGTCGTGACCCGGAACCGGGCGGACGGCGCGGGCGCGGTGAGCAGCGGCCGCAACCGGAACCGCACCAGGTTGCCCATAGCGAAAGGGGTCTTGGGTGCGGCCTGCAGCCGGACCCGGAAGCGGCCACCCCCGGCCGGGGTCGGTGGCCCGGTCAGCACACCGGCCGTCCGGATCCGCGGCCAGCGCCACTTCACGAGGTCGGCGTTCAGGCTGCCGCCGGTGAGCAGCGTGGAGCGGGCCTGGAGGTTGGCCGACAAGGCCACGTCGGGCAATCGGCCGGCCGGCAGCAGCCCGCCGCCGCCGTACTCGTCCTGGAGCAGCATGGAGTGGCTGAGCTCGTGGGCCGCCGTGGTCCAGATGTCGGTACTCGCGGTGCGGGCGACCGGGTCGGCCCGCAGATCTTTGCCGATGCCCGCGAACGTGTCGACGATCTGGTGGTCGGCCAGCAGATCGAGGTTCATCAGGATGGTGCGGCCGGACCGGGTGCGCCGCCGGTTGACGCCGCCGTTGCGGTTCGAGTGGCAGAGCACGATGATCCGGTCCTGATCGGGGCCCCCACGGGCCCAGGTGGCGCCGACCCCGGCCGTCGCGGGGCTGCGCAGCGCCTTGAGGAAGTCGTCGAAGTCGTCCTCGTCGAATCGGCCCGTGTGGAAGCGCGGTATCCGCGGGGGACCGAAGCGCTGCGCGGCCGGCCGTTCGCCGAGCGATACGGCGAAGAACGTGTCCCGCTCGTTGATGAGAAATCGGTTGGTGAACGCGGGCGGTGTCGGCGTGCCGATGTGCCACGCGGCCATGACGTCGGCCGGATCGACCGCCGTGTCGACCTCGGTGGCCAGGGCGTTGACGCCGTTGACGTGGTGCCGCTCGACCCACTCGATCGGGGATGTTCCGTCCTCGCGCGACGGCACCCACGCCATGAAGTAGTTCAGGGTGTCTTTGGCCAGGTCGAACGGGCGGGTGCGCTGCCGGGTGTTCAGCGCCCGGACCATCGTTTCCACCTGCCGCACGAAGTCTGGCCGCTGGGCCGCGGTGAACCCGTCGGGCAGGATGAGCACGTTCCGCCGGCTGGCCAGGCCCGCGAACCCTCGGCCCGCTACCGGGGTCAGGGTGAACGGCGTGTTCCACCGCGGCGCCGCGAGCGCCGTGCCGGTGATCGTCGCCGCCGGCGCGCGATCGGCCTTGATGACCGCGTTGCCCGCGTTGGCGACCCCGGTGAGCTCACCTGAGGCAGGGTCGACGGTCACCGCGCCGCCGGTGGCCGACCAGACGATCGCCGGGGTGTTGACGCCGTTGGCGCGCACGTAGGTGCGGTCGGTGGGCGCTGGGGTGCTCGCGGGGCACCACGCCGTCAGGTTGCCGTAGCTGCCGTCGTCGAACTCGGCCATCAGGTCGAACCGGCAACGGCGGTTGGCCTGGCGGACGGTGAGCTGCGACGGGGTCATCCAGGAGCGGGTGATCGAGGTGTGGATGTGGAACCGGCGGTAGGCCGTGAACGTGGGCGGATTCGGGCCCGGTCCCTCCGTCACGGTCGCGATGACGAGGAAGTCGAGCAGCCGAGGCGGAGCCGGCAGCGGCCCGGTGACGGTGACCTCGCCCCGGGCACTGACCGTCACGCCGCCCACACCCGGCCCGCCGACCGGGAAGTTGGACGCGAAGCTCACGGTCACGTCGGGCGGCGGGGTGTCGGCCCGCACGTTGCCGGCCGTGTGCTCGATGAACAACAGGTGATCGAGACGCGGCCCCGTATAGCCCGGGACCAGGTGAATGTCCTGTCTCGACTCCCCCGGCCAGAAGACGGAAACGGTTGGCACAGGTCACCACCCCGACACTCGTTGGTCATATATTCGGCGCCAGGAGAAATGGCAAATGTGAATATTCCACCGCCCGCGACCCCCGTCGCGACCTCATATTTCTCGACGGTGAATCGGGTGTCAAGGGGCGATCAGCGAGACCAGCGCACCCTCCTTGCAGCCACCTGAGCTGCCCATATACCAACTTGATCAGGCCGGGATCCCGGTCGAGGCGTTGTGTCGGATTTCCAGCACATTCCACTTTGGGTAATTAACTCAGTGGACGTCCATCATGGACTCACATTTCTCGAAAAATAAATCAATTGCGCTCAGACCCGCACGTGTGCGCTACTTCCGCCAGCCCACTGTCTCCGGCAGTGGGGTGGCAAAAATCGTGGCGCCGATGTTGGCCAGGCCATTGGACACTCCGTAGATCGACGGGCCGCTGTAGAGCGGAATGAAGCCGTACAGCGCCAGCCCTTCCCGTTCCAGCTCGTTGGCCTTGGCCATCTGCTGGTCGGGATCGGCGATCTCGGCGGCCGCCTTGATCTTCTGGTCCAGTGCGGGGGTGCCGGCGCCGGTGATGTTCTCGTTGCTCGTACTGCCGTAGAAGGCGTCCAGGTAGCGGGCGCCGAACGGGTCGAGGGACCGGTTGCCCGCGAGGAACAGGTCGAACTTGCGGCCGCCGACGACGGAGTCGAAGTCGTTCTCCGAAACCGTCTTGATGTCGACCTTCACGCCGATCGGCTGGAGCTGCGCCGCGACCGCGCTCGCCGTCGCCTTGCCCAGCGGGTCGTCGCCGGTGATGACGTAGCTCAGCTGCAGCTTCTTGCCGTCCTTGGCCCTGGTCCCGTCGGTGCCGGCGACCCAGCCCGCGGCGTCGAGATCCTTCTTGGCCGCGTCGGGACCGTACTTGATGACGTCGGTGACGTTGTCGTGGTAGCCCTTCTGGAAGGAGTAGAGGACCGCTGAGCCGGGCAGGGGCTCGCTGTAGTCGAGGCCCTGGAGATTGATCGCGGCGATCTGCTTGCGCTCGACGGACTCCAGGATTGCCTTGCGCACGAGGGGGTCGCCGAGCAGGGGCGCTTTGGTGTTGAGGAAGAGGAAGTACTCGAACGGGCTGCCGCCACGACGGGTCTCGGTACCGGTGACCCCGGTGATCTGCTTGAGTCCGTCGGCGTCTCCGGCCGCGACGTAGTCCAGTTCGCCGTTGCGGAAGGCGTTGAGGGCAGCCTGGGATTCGAGGCCCACGATGATGCGCTTATCGAGTTTGCCCTTCTTGCCCCACCACCTCGGGTTGCGCTCGAAGGTCACGTTGCCGGTGGCGGCGTCGTACTTCGTCACGGTGTAGGGCCCGGCGCCCCACTGTGGTTCGACCTTCTTGAGGTACGCGGTGTTGAAGGTTGTCGGGTCCGCGGCCGCCTTCGGGTTCAGCAGGGTTGTGAACAGCGCCGTCCACCAGGCGTTCACGCCCTTGAACTCGATGACCGCCTGCTTGTCGTCCGCCCCGGCGTGGACTGAGGTGATCCGTGAGTAGGGGATGGTGTCGCTGGCGAAGTAGTCCTTGTCCTTGCCGTTGTTGGCTTTCCAGGTCGCTTCGACGGCCCGGTAGTCGATCGGGGTGTCGTCGTTGAAGGTGGCCTTCGGATTGATCGTGATGGTGACCCGCTGGTTGCCGTCGACGACCTCGGTTTTCACGTCGGCGAAGTAGTCGGGGTTGTACTGCACCTCGCCGGTGGGCGAATAGGTGATCGCGTCGGCGTTGTACCAGAACCAGAGCCGGGCGGCGGCGAGGTTGGCATCGGCGTGGAACGGGTTGCCCTGCTCGATGACGGTTCCGGAGACGCGGAGCGTGCCACCGTCCTTGACGTTCTCGTACGGTTGCGGGTCGTACTCCGTCTGGGCCGACACCGCGCTGGTGGCGGGCGTGTAGGGCTTCTTCGACGAGGAGTCGCCGCCGCATCCGCCCAGACCGGCGGCGAGCAGGGCGGCGACGGTCGCGGCTCCCAGACTCTTCGATCGGTGAAGGTTCGTGCTCATGAATCTTCCTTTCCGGCGGGGTCAGGCCGCGTGGCACGCGGCCCGGGTGCCGCCCGGGGACGGCTCGAGGCTGGGCCGCTGAGTGGCGCAGCGGTGCCGAAGCTCAGCGGTAAGGGTCGGGCGGAGCTGACATCGGTCGGCGAAGACGCACCCCACCGGCAGGTCGGCCGCGCTGGGCTGCTCGCCGCGGAGCACGATCCGCTCGCGGGAGCGCTCGCGCACCGGATCCGGCACCGGAATCGCGGAGAGCAGTGCCTGCGTGTAGGGATGTCGCGGCCGGGCGAACAGCTCGTCGGCGCCGCCGATCTCGACGACGTGGCCCAGGTACATCACCGCGATGCGGTCGGCGATGTGGCGGACGACGGCGAGGTCGTGCGCGACCACGAGGTAGGCCAGGCCGAGCTGGGCCTTCAGCCGCTGCAGGAGGTTGAGGATGCTGGCCTGCACGGAGACGTCGAGGGCGGAGACCGGCTCGTCGAGGGCGAGCAGCCGGGGCCGGGTCGCCAGCGCGCGGGCGATCGTCAGGCGTTGCCGCTGGCCGCCGGAGAAGGTGGCCGGGAAGCGGTCGAGGATGTCGGGCGGGAGCCCCACCAGGTCGAGCAGCTCGGTTATCCGGTCGCGGGTCGCTTTGGCGCCGGAGCCGGCGACGCGTAACGGTTCAGCGAGGAGCTCGAAGACCGGGAGCCGGGGGTCCAGAGCGCCTTGCGGGTCCTGCATCACGATCTGCGCGGTCTGCCGTAGCAGGCGTCGCTGCGGGGCGGGCAGCGGGCCGGCCACGTCGACGCCGAGAATCTCGATGGATCCCGACTCGGGCGGGCGCAGCCGCATGATCTCCAGCAGGGTCGTCGTCTTGCCGCTGCCGGACTCGCCTACCAGGCAGAAGGTCTCCCCGGCCCGAATGTCGAAGCTCACGTCGCTGACCGCGTGCAGCGTCCCGACGCGCCGTCTCAGGATCGTCCCGCTGGTGACCGGATAGGTGCGGGAGAGCCCGGCCACCCGCAGCACCGGCTCGGCGTCGGCCGGCACGCCGGAGGACGACTCCTCGATCCGGCCGAAGACGTCGGCCGGCCGGCGTCCAGCGGCTTCCGCGGCGTGCAGGCAGGCCACCTCGTGTCCGGGTCGGAACTCGGCGAGGGCGGGCTCCGTCGGCCGGCAGTCCTCGCGGGCCAGCGGGCAGCGCGGCGCGAACGGGCAGCCCGGCGCCCGGTCGCCCGGCGAGGGCGGTTCGCCTTCGATGGGCACCAGCGGCAGCCGCCGGCCCGCCTCCGGTGAGGGCACCGAGCCGAGCAGCCCCAACGTGTACGGCATGGCCGGCGACGCGAACAGCTCCCCCGCCCCGGCTCGCTCCACGATGCGGCCGGCGTACATCACCGCCACCTCGTCGGCGTGGCCGGCCACCACGCCGAGGTCGTGGGTGATGAGCAGCACGGCGGCCCCGGTCTCGGCCTTGGCTGCCTCCAGCACCTCGAGGATCTGTGCCTGCACGGTCACGTCGAGTGCGGTGGTCGGCTCGTCGGCGATGATGAGGTCGGGGTCGTTGGCGATGGCCAGCGCGATGACGACCCGCTGGCGCATGCCGCCGGAGAATTGGTGCGGGAAGTCCCGGGCTCGCCGCCGGGGCTGCGGGATACCGACCAGGTCGAGCAGGCCGACCGCGCGTTCCCAGGCCGCCGCCTTCGACACCCGGGAGTGGACTCGGACCGCATCGGCGACCTGGCGGCCCACCGGAAAGATCGGCGTCAGCGCGGAGAGCGGGTCCTGGAAGACCATGCCGATCCGGTTGCCGCGCACGGCCGACATCCGGCGGTCGTCCAGGCCGAGGAGATTCTGCCCGTCGAGCAGCACCTCGCCGCGCGCCCAGGCCCCGGCCGGAAGAAGACCCATGATGCTCACGGCGGTGGCGGACTTGCCCGAGCCCGATTCGCCGACCAGAGCCAGCGTACGGCCGCCGAACAGGTCCAGGTCGACTCCGCGGACGGCCTCGACCGGGCCCCGCTCAGAACCGAACGTAACGGCGAGGTCGCGTACGGAAAGAATTTGATCGGTCATCCGCGGCCGCCGGCCATGGATGTCGGGTCGAGCGCGTCGCGCAGCCCGTCCCCGATCAGCGTGAGCGAAATGGTCAGCAAGACCAGCAGGCCGGCCGGAACCGCGAACAACCATGGCGCGGAGTTGATGGTGGCGGAGCCGTCGGCGAGCAACGAGCCGAGTGAGACGTCAGGCAGCTTGACGCCGAAGCCGAGGAAGCTCAGCGACGTCTCGCTCAGCACGGTCGTAACGACCCCCAGCGTGAGGTTGACGATAAGCAGGCCACCGAGGTGCGGGATGATGTGCCGCACCACGATCCGCCATCGGGAGACACCCATAAACTCGGCCAGCAGCACGTAGTCGCGCTCACGCAGGGAGGTGGAGACCGACCAGATCACGCGGGCGGTGAACATCCAGCCGAACAGCGTCAGCAGCAGGATCAGGATGCGCCAGTCGCCACTGACCCGGTTGGACACGAGCGCGAGGATCAGGAACGACGGCACCACGAGCAGGAAGTGGATGACCATCAGGGTCCCTCGTTCGACCACACCGCCCAGATAGGCCGCACCTGCGCCGACCACGGCCGAGATCACCGTCGTCAGCACCGAGACGCTCAGCGCGATCACGAGCGAGCGCTGCAGCCCGTGGACGGACTGGGCGAGGACGTCGTTGCCGCCCTGGCTGGTCCCGAACCAGTGACTGCCTCCGGGCGGCTGGGTCAGAGCGAGGAAGTCCTGTTCCGACCAGCTCCAGCTCGTCAGGTGCCCGCCAATCGTGGCGTAGCCGACCAGCACCAGGAAGATCACCATGCCGGCCACGGCCGAGCGGTTGCGGGTGAACCTTCGGGCGTACAGCCGCGAGCGGCCCAGGCGTATCGGTGGCGGGACGTGCGTTTCGTCCAGGGGAACGGGAAGGGTCGCGGTCATCGGATCAGCTCGCCCGAACCCGGGGGTCGAGAGCGACCGTGGCGACGTCGGACAGGATCGCGCCGACCGCGGTCGCTACGGCCCCGAACGCGGCCACGGCGGCCACACCGTCCACGTTGTTCTGGCTGATGGTCTCGGTGAAGTAGCGGCCCATCCCCTCCCAGCCGAAGACCCATTCGGTGATGATCGCGCCGGTGAACACGGCCGGGATGCTGAACGCGACCGACGTGGCGGTCGGGATCAGGGAGGCTCGCAGGGCGTGTCGCCGGATGGCCTGGGCTCGCGTCAGGCCGGTCGCGCGTGCGGTGCGCACGAATTCCGCGTTGAGCGTGTCAAGCAGCAGCGTCCGCTGGGTCAAATGCCAGCTGACATAGCCGAGCAGGGTGAGGTTGAGCGTCGGCAGCACGAGATGGTCGGCACGGTCGAGGATTGTGTGCCACGTGCCGTC
>DASRYP010000258.1:0-4238 GCA_035687165.1 Actinoplanes sp.
CGTAGGCGTCGAGCCGAGGCGTCGGGGTCGGCCGGGAGTAGGACCAGGTGGGTGGGGTCGACGTTGGAGGCATCGATGCCGGCGGCGGCCATCACGAAGCCGTGATGGGTCTGCACGATGGTGGTGGGACCACGGCGGGCCACCACACGAGCCGTCTCGGACTCGAGGACGGCGGCCCGCGCCCGGTCGCGTTCGGGGCCGTCGGCCGGGACCTCCACCAGACGGCCCTCGGCCTTGGAGACGATCTTGCTGGTGACGACCAGGACGTCGCCGTCGGCCAGCCAAGGTGCGGCCGCGACGATCTGGCCGGCCAGGTCGTCGCCGGCCTTGATGTCGCCCATCCCGCGCACCGGCAGGATTTCGAGTCCGTCCGTCACGACGCCGCCCCCTCTGCGGTGAGATCATTCCTCGGCTCAGCTTGCCCGGCCCGCGGAGGCGACGCGAAGCCGGGGCGGGACTTGTGTCCCTTCGGCCGACGAGCCGGGGGCGACGCCGGGCTCAGGCGACGCCGGCCAGCGAGAGGGCGTCCTTGACCATCTGGGCGGTGGCTTCCGTGGAGGACATCCAGAGCGGGACCGCGCTGGTCGGGATGCCGGGCAGCTCGGTGTGGGCGTCGGAGGTGTCCACCAGCCAGCCGTCCAGCAGGCCGCCGGCGGAACGCGCGCCGTAAAGGCCGGCCACGCCGGTGGGGGTGACCGGGACGTCGAGGGTGGCCAGGCACTTGTCGGCCATGCCCCGGATCGGGGAGTCGCCGATGATGGGGGAGACGCCGATGACCGGGGCGGGACCGGCGATGACGGCATCGCGCAGGCCGCCCACGGCGAGGATCGGGGCGATGCTGACCACGGGGTTGCTCGGGGCGAGCAGGACCACGTCGGCCCCGGCGATCGCCTCGAGGACACCGGGCGCGGGCTTGGTGGCTTCGGCGCCGACGAAGACGAACCGGTGGGTGGGCAGGTCGCCGCGGTAACGCACCCACCACTCCTGGAAGTGGATGGCCTTGCGCTCGCCGTCGACGTCGACCACCACGTGGGTCTCGAGACGGTCGTCGGTCGCGGGCAACATCGTGAGGCCGGGCTGCCAGCGGGTGCACAGGGCGGCGGTCACGGCGGAGAGGGGATAGCCGGCGTTGAGCATCTGGGTGCGTACGAGATGGGTGGCTGTGTCTTTGTCGCCCAGGCCGAACCAGGACGGCTCGGCGCCATAGGCGGCGAGCTCCTCCTTCACCACCCACGACTCGCCGACCCGGCCCCAGCCGCGCTCGGGGTCGTGGGCGCCGCCCAGCGTATACATCACGCTGTCGAGGTCGGGACAGATCTGCAGGCCGTGCAGACGCACGTCGTCGCCGACATTGACCACGGCGGTGACCTCGGCGCCGAGCGCACGGGCCTGGGCGCGCACGCCGACGAGGAACTTCGCGCCGCCGATGCCACCGGAAAGGACCACGATCCGCATGCCCCCATCTTCCCGCACGGGTATGACAGAACGCGCCGCCGGGTATCCGGGGCGGCATGCGAAACCGGTCTACCCTTAGCCGACCTCACTTCACTTCGTCAGGGAGACTCCCGTGACCAGCCAACCGCAGCCCGGGCAATTCCTCCGCCCGTTGCGTGATCTCGCCGCCTACACGTTCGTCGGCGTGCCCGCGGTGCTGCTCTTCGTGGCGATCGTCCGGCTGATCCCGGACGGCGCGAATCAGTTTGGCTACCGCACTCAGGACAGCTTCTACGGCTTCGTCAACACGGCGACGATCTTCTTGCCGATGGCCGCCGTGCTGCTGGCGCTGCTGGTCCAGCCGCGACACCCGAAGGCGTCGCTGATCACGCTGGTCGCCCTGGTGGAGTACGCGGTGATGGCGTTCTTCGGCGTCTTCTTCGGCCTGCTCATCGGGCTCATCAACCTCGCGAGCGACAACGGTGCCCGGTCCGCGTTCGAGGAGCTGCTGGTGCGCCTCGCCTGGCTCGCCGTGTTCGGCGTGCCGGCGTACGCGGTCTTCCGCATCTGGCAGGGCCTGTTCCACGTCGCGAAGCCCAAGCCGCAGCCGGGCGTCTACGGCCAGCCGGCGTACGGGCAGCCGGGCACCTACCCGGGTCAGCCTGGTTACGGCACGCCGCCGCAGCCGGGATACGCCCCGGGCGCCTACCCGCCGCCGTCCGGCCCGCCGCCGTCCGGCCCGCAGCCGTCCGGCCCGCAGCAGTTCGGCCCACAGCCGTCCGGCCCACAGCCGTCCGGCCCGCAGCAGTTCGGCCCACAGTCCGGCCCGTCGCAGGCCCCGGCCTGGACCCCGCCGGTCGCGCCGGCCCCCGGGGCGTTCCCGGCGTTCGCGGAGCCCACCCAGGTCGTGCCCCAGGCGGAACCGGAGTGGGAGGCGCCGGAACCATCCGGTGACGACCGCACCCAGAAGATCGACGACCGCACCCAGAAGATCAATGACGACCGGCCCGGCTTCGGCCCGGCCGCGGACGAATCGCCGCGCGGGTAAGACGCCAGTGGAGCCCGGGCGCCGTGGCCTATCCCACTGCCCGCGCCCGGGCTCACCCGAGCGAACCGGGGCCGATCCGGCCTAGGCTGCTGGGGTGACAGAGGTCAACACGGTCGAGAACAAGCCCACCGACGCCAGCATCAAGCGTGCTCTGCGCCGTGCGGCCGACGGCAAGGCTGTCGATGCCGACGAGGCCACCGCGCTGCTGGCCGCGACCGGGGAGCAGTTCGACGAACTGCTCGCGATCGCCGGCGCCATCCGCGACGCCGGCCTGCGCGAGGCCGGGCGGCCGGGCGTGGTCACCTATTCCCGCAAGGTTTTCATCCCGCTCACCCGGCTGTGCCAGGATCGGTGCCACTACTGCACGTTCGCCACCGTGCCGCACCGGCTGCCTGCCGCCTTCCTCGAGCGCGACGAGGTTCTCGAGATCGCCCGGCAGGGCGCGGCCCAGGGCTGCAAGGAGGCCCTGTTCACCCTGGGCGACCGGCCCGAGGCGCGCTGGCCCGCGGCCCGGCAGTGGCTCGACGAGCGCGGTTACGACTCGACGCTCGACTATGTGCGCGCCTGCGCGATCGCCGTGCTCGAGGAGACCGGCCTGCTGCCGCACCTCAACCCGGGCGTGCTGAGCTGGGCCGAGTTGCAGCGTCTCAAGCCGGTCGCGCCGAGCATGGGGATGATGCTCGAGACCACCGCGACTCGTCTGTGGTCGGAGCCGGGCGGTCCGCATTTCGGTTCTCCCGACAAGGAGCCGGCCGTCCGGTTGCGCGTGCTGGACGACGCCGGCCGGGTGGGTGTCCCGTTCACCACCGGCATCCTGATCGGCATCGGTGAGACTCCCGCCGAGCGGGTCGACGCGCTCTTCGCGATGCGCCGCGCCGGCCGCGAGTACGGCCACATCCAAGAGATCATCATCCAGAACTTCCGCGCCAAGCCGGACACCGCGATGCGCGGCATGCCCGACGCCGAGCTGCGCGAACTGGCCGCCACGGTCGCCGTCGGCCGGATCATCATGGGTCCGCGCGGTCGCCTGCAGGCCCCGCCCAACCTGATCGACACCGAGTTCGGGCTGCTGCTGCGGGCCGGCATCGACGACTGGGGCGGCGTGTCGCCGGTGACCCCCGACCACGTCAACCCCGAGCGTCCCTGGCCCCAGATCGAGGTGTTGCGCGAGAAGTCCGCGGCCGCTGGGTTCGAGCTGCGCGAGCGGTTGACGATCTATCCGGAGTTCGTGCGCCGCGGCGGCGAGGGCTGGCTCGACCCGCGCTTGGCGGCCCACGTGAGCGCTCTGTCCGGGGAGGACGGTCTCGCTCGCGAGGACGCCGAGGTGGTCGGCCGGCCGTGGCAGGAGCCCGACGACCAGTACGCGGCGGGCCGCACCGATCTGTTCGCCACGATCGACACCGAGGGGCGGACGGCGGACCGGCGCTCCGACTTCAACGACGTCTACGGCGACTGGGACGAGGTGGCCGCGCACATCACCACCGAGGCGCCGAGGCGGATCGAGGCCGACGTGCTGACCGGCCTCAAGCTCGCCGCCACCGATCCGGCCAAGCTGCTGCTGCCCGAGCACGAGGACGCGGCGATGGCTTTGTTCAACTCGGACGGCGAGGCCCTCGACGAGTTGTCCCGCATCGCCGACGACCTGCGCAAAGAAATCAACGGCGAGGACATTACGTACGTCGTCAACCGGAACATCAACTTCACCAATGTCTGCTACGTCGGGTGCCGGTTCTGCGCCTTCGCCCAGCGGGAGAAG
>DASRYP010000259.1:0-6099 GCA_035687165.1 Actinoplanes sp.
TTTGAGCGAGCAGCCGCGCAGGGCCGCCTCGATCCGCGCCTCCTCGGCCTTGGCCGTCCGGTAGCGGGCGAGCACGGCGGAGCGCTGGGCGTTCGCCACCCGCAGCGCGGCGACCCGGGTCTGGGCGAGCTTCTCCAGCGCCCGGCGGGCCCGTTCGGCGGCGGCCTGCGCCGAACGGGCGGTGGTCAGGCGGTCGCGCGCGTCCGCTTCGGCCGCCTCGGCGGCGCGCTTGGCGAGTCCGGCGCGGTCCTGTTCCGTACGGGCTTCGCGCCGGGCGCCGACCAGGGCGTCGACGTCCTCCTGCTGGCTGCGCATGATCTGCTCGACGAAACTGATCCGGGCCATCATGTCGGCCGGGCCGGTGGCGTCGACGAGCACGTTGATCTGCGCGATGGTGCCACCCATGTAGCTGGCCGTGGCGATCTCGTCGACCCGTTCCCGGGCGCCCTCGACGCGGTCCTGGGCCTGCTCGAAGCGTCCGACGATCTCGGCGTACGTCTCCCGGGTGCTCTTGGCTTTTCGGTTCGCGGAGTTGGCAGCGGCGCGCGCGGCGGCGACGGTGCCGCGCGACGTGGCCACCTTGTTCTTCGCGGCGGGCAGCGCGGCGGTCGCAGCCTCGAGCCGTCCGGCGGCGGCACGGGCGAGGTCGGTGGCGTGCTCAAGTACGGCTTCGGCGCGCTGCACGGCGCGGCTGGCCCGTGCTTTCTCGCTGTCGCCCGGATCGGCCCGCGCGGGGTGTGGCGCGATCAGCAGCCCGACACAGACGACCAGGAGCGCACATTTACGATGTTTTGGCCACACCTAAGGACGGTAACGCGACCTAAGGGGCTTATACCCGAAAACGCCCAACGGCCGCGCCCCATGGTGGGGCGCGGCCGTCGTGTGATTAGCGTCGAGCGGGGACTACACCTTGAGGTAGAACCGGAGCGTGACCCACGCCGTGACCGCGCTGACCACGGCACCGACCCCGGCGAGCAACGGCAGCATGAGCCACACGTTGCCGTTCTCGATCGGCGTCAGGATGCTCGTGAGGGCCTGGAGTTTGTTGTCCAGGAGCACGATCTTGCTGACGAAGAGCGCGACGAAGCCGAGCAGCGCACCGATCAGACCGGCGACCACCGCCTCGAGCACGAACGGCGCCTGGATGAACCAGTTCGACGCGCCCACCAGCTTCATGACCGCGACCTCGCGGCGCTTGCTGTAGGCGGCGACCTGGATCGTGTTTCCGACGAGGAGCAGCGCGGCCAGCGCCATCACCGCCGCGACCACAAGTGCCCCCACCTGGATGGCGTTGAAGATGTTGAACACCTTGTCGAGCAGCGCACGCTGGTCGATGATGTCCTGGATGCCCTGCATCCCGGTCATCTGGTCGGTGAACGTCTTGTAGGACTCCGGGTTCTTCAGCTTGACCCGGAAAGACTCGGGCAGGCTGTTCGGGCCGACCGACTTGACGAACTCGGGCGAGTCCTTCCAGAGTTCCTGGAACCTCTTGAGCGCCTCGTCGCGGGTCTCGTAAGTGCGCTCGGCGACCAGCGGGTTCGACGAGATAGCGGTGTCGATCGCCTGACGCTGGGCGTCGGTGACGTCCGGGCGCAGGAAGATCGACACTTCGATCTCGCCGTAGTAGAAGCTTTTCATCTGGTCGACCTGCATATACAGCAGCACACTCGCGCCCAGCATGGTCAGCGAGACCGACATAGTGATGATCATGGCGACCGTCATCGTGACGTTTCGCCACAAGCCCACCAGGACCTCGTTGAGGACGTACTTCAAGCGCATCGTGGGGGGTTCCTTCCGGGACTCCGCGCAGTTTTCGTTTCAGTCGGGGATTGCGGAGCCGGCCTCAGCCGTAGACGCCGCGGGCCTGGTCGCGAACGATGCGGCCACTCTCGATCTCGATGACGCGCCGGCGCATCTGGTTGACGATGTTGGAGTCGTGGGTGACCATCACGACCGTCGTACCGGTGCGGTTGATCCGGTCCAGCAGTCGCATGATCTCGATGGAGGTGTCGGGGTCGAGGTTTCCGGTCGGCTCGTCGGCGAGCAGGATCAGCGGCCGGTTCACGAACGCCCTGGCGACCGCGACCCGCTGCTGCTCACCACCGGAGAGCTCATGGGGATAGCGGTGCTCCTTGCCGCCCAGGCCGACCAGTTCGAGAACCTCGGGCACGACCCGCCGGGACACGGCCTTGGTCTTGCCGATGACCTCCAGGGCGAAGGCCACGTTCTCGTACGCGGTGCGGTTGGGCAGCAGGCGGAAGTCCTGGAACACGCAGCCGATCGAGCGGCGGAAGTGCGGAATCTTCCACGACCGGATCGAGGTCACGTCCTTCGTGTTCACCACGACCTTGCCTTGCGTCGGGGCAACCTCATGCAGCAGAAGCTTGATGATCGTCGACTTGCCGGAACCGGAGGGGCCGATGAAGAAGACGAACTCACCCTTCTCGATACCGACGCTGACATCGTCCAACGACGGCCGAGACGCCTTCGGGTACGTCTTCGTCACGTTCTCGAGCTGAATCACGGAAAGGCAGTCTACGCGGTGTAACGGAATCGCCAACCCCGCCGGGTCCGTCAATCTTCCCCACGAGGAAGAAAATCACTCCCGGACGCCGGGCGCCTGACGGTGCGTTCAGGCGCCGTGGCGGTCCGTGCCGAAGCCGCGCGGAGCGGTGACTCAGCCGGCCTTCTGGGACTGCTTGCGCCAGCGGATGCCGGCCTCGATGAACTCATCGAGGTCACCGTCGAAAACCGACGTCGGGTTGCCCGTCTCCTGCTCAGTGCGCAGATCCTTGACCATCTGATAGGGGTGCAGCACGTACGACCGCATCTGATCGCCCCATGATCCAGTGGTGTCCTGCTTGAGCCCGGCGAGCTTCGCCTCCTCCTCCTGACGCTTACGCTCGAGCAGGCGAGCCTGGAGCACGCGCATCGCGGAGGCCTTGTTCTGAAGCTGCGATTTCTCGTTTTGACACGTGACGACGATGCCGGTCGGAATGTGCGTGAGGCGCACAGCGGAGTCGGTGGTGTTAACGCTCTGTCCACCAGGGCCCGACGAACGGTAGACGTCGACGCGCAGCTCATTCTCAGGAATATCGATGTGATCGGTCTGCGCGACCACCGGCATCACCTCGACACCGGCGAAGCTCGTCTGGCGCCGGCCCTGGTTGTCGAAGGGGCTGATGCGCACCAGGCGGTGGGTGCCGGACTCGACGCTGAGGGTGCCGTAGGCGTACGGGACCTTGACCGCGAAGGTGGCGGACTTGAGCCCCGCCTCCTCAGCGTAGGAGGTTTCGTAAACCTCGGTCGGGTAGCCGTGCCGCTCGGCCCAGCGCAGGTACATGCGCATCAGCATCTCGGCGAAGTCGGCCGCGTCGACGCCGCCGGCGCCGGCCCGGATCGCCACCACGGCCTCACGGGAGTCGTACTCCCCCGAGAGCAGGGTGCGTACTTCCATCTCCTCGATGGCCTTGGCCAGCGCGACGAGTTCGACGCCGACCTCGCGCACCGAGGCTTCGTCGGCCTCGGCCTCGGCCATCTCGAGCAGCAGGCCGGCGTCGTCGAGACGGGAGCGGAGCCGCTCCATCTTGTGTATTTCGCCGGAAACGTACGAAAGGCGGCTGTTGACCTCTTGGGCGCGGGCCTGGTCGTCCCACAGATCTGGCACAGAGGCTTGCTCCTCGAGTTCCGCCTTGTCCCGGCGCAGCTGGTCGACGTCCAGGACGTTCTCAATGTTGCGCAGGGTGGCGTCGAGGGTCTTGAGTTGCTCGGGATAGTCCGCAGCGGTCACAACAGGTAAGACTACGCCGCCCCGACCGTAATGCCGGTCGGGGCGGCCTTGTCTCAGTTGACCGGAGCGATCTTGAGCCAGCTCAGGGCAGCCTTGTGGTAGGCGACGGCGAACTCGAGGGCCGCGGCGCCGTACTGGTCGCCCGCCTTCTTCGCTTCCTTCGCCTGCTCCTTGGCCATCGCGAGGGCTTCGGAGTGGTACTCGCTCGCACCGGTGTAGAGCGTCTGCAGCTGATTGCCGCTGTGCTGATCGCCGAAGGCGACCCGCAACGCGACCGGGTTGCGCAGAGCGTCCCGGCCCGGGGCCTCCGCGAGCCACCGGCTGAAGGCTCGCTTACCGGCGGCGGTAATGGCGTAGGGCTGGCTGGATCTGGGGCCAGGCTTACCGAGACGGACGTAACCCATTTCGGCGAGAACCGGCAATTCGCGGTAGACCTGGCTCCGCGTCATCGACCAGTATGGCCCGAGACGGCGTTCGGCAGCCGCCATGAGCTGTCCGCCGGTCATCGGCCCCTCGTGAAGCAGGCCGAGCAGCGCGGCAGCCGTGGGATTGATTTGAGAGTCGGGCATGCCTTCTAAGCTGCCACTTTGTCGAGCCGACGTCCAGGATTTCGCCCGATCCGTCCAGTTTGCGTCTCCACAAACGACTGTCGAGCACAGACTGTCCGACCACGAGGGTCAACACGCCGCGTTTCTGCGAAAAAATGGCGGCTGACCAGCTAAAATGGCCCTAGCTAAACGGTCAGACGGCGATGCCGGGCAGGAAATATCTGAAAAGTGGACAGAAAGCCGCTCGAAAATGGCGGCGGTCCCTTCAAATGCGAGATTCGACTCCGTTTCGCCGCCCGGATGCCCCAAAGGGCACGCGGAAGCACCGCGTACCCTGATCGCCATGAACGAGCAGGAGGTCGCACCGGCCCGGAAGGCGGCCGCCGCCGCCGAGCAACCCTCGTCGAACGGTCTTTTGCTGGCCGCCGTCACGCTGGTCTGGATGAGCGCCATGCTGTGGTCGGCGCGCGCGACCATCACCGGCCGCGGCGACGTCGCCATGGAGGTCACCTCCACTGCGTACGCGTTTCCCGGCGCCATCTCGGCCAGCCTCGTCACCGGGTCCACCGTGGCGCTCGCCGTCCTGGCCCTCGTGGGCCGCCGCGGCGAGCTCGGCGCGAGCACCCGCTTCGCGATCGCCACCGGCAGCGGCCTCGCCGTCGGTGTGGCGGGCGCGCTGACAATCGTCACGATCAACACCGAAGGCTGGCTGTACGCGGTGGTCGGCGGCACCGTGGCGGCCGCGGCGACCATCGGCGGCGCGCTGACCGGCTTCCGCATCCCCCGCGTGGTGAACGCGGTCGGCTGGGCCGCGGGGGCGGTCTTCGCGGTCGGCTTCGTGCTGAACCTCTTCCAGGGCCCGCTGCTCGACGCGCTCAGCTCCGGCGAGACCGATTCGCGGGCGAACGCGACACAGTGGTTCACCTACGGCCAAGGGCTGCTCAGCGGCCTCGCCGCCGGACTGGTCTCCTATCACGTGCTGCGCCGGGCCCGCCGCCGGTCGGGCGGACAGGACATGCCGTGGCCGCTCTACGGCCTGGCCGGCGCCGGCCCCGGCCTGCTGCTCGTGATCGCCGAGATCCTGACCCGCACGGCCGGCCACCGGGTGCTCGACCTCGCGGGCAAGGTGAGCGAGCTGGAACTCGTGGTGCAGCAGATGCTCAGCGGCGCCCGACTCAACAGCGCCCTGATCGTCCTCTTCATCGGAGCGATCAGCGCCACCATCGCGGTCGGGCGCACGATCAGCCCCGCCCCCGAGGAGGAAGAGACCCCGGCTCCGGCCGCCTAGACCAGCTCGTCCAGCTCCGTCACGGCATACCACTCCAGCTCGTGGTCCTCGGCGCTGTCGACGGTGAACTGGGCGTCGGGATCGCCCGCGGCCGCCTCGTCGACCACCTCGGCGGCCGCCGCGATCGCCTCGGCCGCGTCAGCCCCGTCGAGGTGGATCGCCACGACCTCCTTGACCGACAGTGGCTGCGGCAGGCGCACGGTGCTCGACCCGAGCTCGACGTCCTCCCGGACGAGCGCCGTCGACGGCACGTCGGCCGAGACGACGACCCGGCGGCGCGGCGCCTGCGTGTCGAGACGCAGCAGGTGAAGCGCCTCCTGGGCGGCCCGGGTGAAGGCGACGTATTCCAGCTCCTCCTCGTCGCCCTCGGCATACCACTCGCGCAGCGCGGGGGTGACGGCATGCGCCCGCAGCGGCCCGGAACTTAGCCGGCCCTCGGCGCGCAGGGTCGTGAGCATCGGCACGGTGGCCGA
>DASRYP010000260.1:0-4299 GCA_035687165.1 Actinoplanes sp.
ACCCGCCGGACCTCGCGATCGTCCCCCAACCGGGACTGGTCAAGCAGCTGGTCACGACCGGCAAGGCGGTGCCCGCGCCCGAGGAGGTCGGGGCCAACGTCGACAAGTTCTGGGACAAGGCCTGGAAGGGCTACACCACGATCGACGGCAAGTTCTACGGCGCCCCGCTGGGTGCCAGCGTGAAGTCCCTCGTGTGGTATTCGCCTTCCGAGTTCAAGGACAGCGGCTACACGGTTCCGACCACACTGGCCGAACTGCAGACGCTGACCGACAAGATGGTGACCGACGGCAAGAAGCCGTGGTGTGCCGGCATCGCCAGCGGTGACGCGACCGGCTGGCCGATCACCGACTGGATGGAAGACTTCATGCTCCGGACCGCCGGTCCGGAGAAGTACGACGACTGGGTCAACCACAAGATCCCGTTCAACGGTCCCGAGGCGACGACCGCGTTGGACGCCGTCGGCGGCTACCTGAAGAACGACAAGTACGTCAATGGTGGCCTCGGCGACGTCAAGAGCATCGCGACGACCACGTTCCAGGACGCCGGCCTGCCGATCGTCGACGGCAACACCTGCTCGCTGCACCGCCAGGCCAGCTTCTACGCGGCGAACTTCGTCAAGGGCACCAAGGTGGCCGAGGACGGCGACGTCTTCGCGTTCTACCTGCCAGGCCCCGACGCCAACACCAAGCCGGTCCTCGGCGCGGGTGAGTTCGTGGTGGCCTTCGCCGACCGCCCCGAGGTCAAGTCGTTCCAGACCTACCTGTCCTCGGACACCTGGGCGAACACCAAGGCCAAGCTCTCGTCGGGCTGGGTGACGGCGAACAAGGGTCTCGACCCGAACAACCTCACCAACCCGATCGACAAGCTGGCGGGCACGATCCTGCTCGACCCCAAGGCGACGTTCCGCTTCGACGGCTCGGACCAGATGCCGGCCGCCGTGGGCTCGGACGCGTTCTGGAAGCAGTCGACCGCCTGGATCACCGGTCAGGACACGGCGACCACGCTGAACAACATCGAAAAGGCATGGCCTAAGTAAGTAGGCAGCACCACCCGGGGTCGGCCGGAACTACTTCCGGCCGGCCCCGGACCCTCTCTCCACTCCAGCGCGCAAGGAGGTCCGGGTCGCGTGTTCAACACCGCCTCCACCACCCCCGAGAAGATCCTGCAGATGCTCGCGGCGTTGCTGCTGTTCGCGGCCGTCATGGGTGTCATCCTGTTCATCGCCGGTCGCTTCGGCGGCAAGAAGGGCGACCGGATCGTCGCCTACCTCTACCTGCTGCCGGTCATGCTGCTGCTAGCCGTCGGTCTGGTCTATCCCGGCCTCCGCACCATCTACCAGTCCTTCTTCGACGCCGCGGGTGACGCGTTCATCGGACTGGACAACTACGGCACGATCTTCACCGACCCCGACCAGCTCACCGTTCTGCGGAACACCGTGTTCTGGGTCGTTCTCACGCCCTTCGTGGCGACCGCGATCGGCCTCGTCTACGCCATCCTGGTCGACAAGTCGCGGTTCGAGTCGTTCGCCAAGACCATGATCTTCCTGCCCATGTCGATCTCGTTCGTGGCCGCCAGCGTGATCTGGAAGTTCATGTACGAGTACCGCCCGGACCAGGGCAACGTGAAACAGATCGGCCTGATCAACCAGGTCATCGTCTGGCTCGGCGGCAAGCCGGTGCAGTTGCTCATCGAGTCGCCACTCAACACGTTCCTGCTCATCATCGTGATGATCTGGATCCAGGCCGGCTTCGCCATGACGATCCTGTCCGCGGCGATCAAGGCCATCCCGGACGACATCATCGAGGCCGCCCGCCTCGACGGCGTGAACGCGTGGAGCATGTTCCGCAAGATCACGCTGCCGAGCGTGCAGCCGACCGTTGTGGTCGTGCTGACCACGATCGGCATCGGCACGCTGAAGGTCTTCGACATCGTCCGCACCATGACCGGCGGCAACTTCAACACCAGCGTCGTCGCCAACGAGTTCTACCGGCAGACGTTCAACGCCGACAACCAGGGCCTGGGCGCCGCCTTGGCCACCCTGTTGTTCCTGCTGGTCATCCCGATCGTCTGGTACAACATCCGCTCGCTCCGTCAGTCGGAGGCACGATGACCACCGCCACCCCGGTGACGACGACGCCACCACTCGTTGCCGACAAGCTCTCCGCGTCCAAGATCGCCAAGAAGCGGCTGAGCTCACCCTGGGCGTCGCTGGCCGCGATCGTCCTGGCGGTCCTGTGGACCCTGCCGACCTTCGGCCTACTGGTGTCCTCGTTCCGTCCCGAGCGGGCGATCAAGACCACCGGCTGGTGGACCTTCTTCAGCAATCCGACGCTGACGCTGGACAACTACCGTGGCGTGTTCGGCGAGGACGGCGGCGTCAATCTGGCCGCCTTCTTCGTCAACTCGCTCATCATCTGCATCCCCTCGGTGCTCATCCCGCTATCCCTGGCCGCCCTGGCCGCGTACGCCTTCGCCTGGATGAACTTCCCCGGCAAGAACGTGCTGTTCCTGATCGTCTTCTCCCTGCAGATCGTTCCGTTGCAGGTCACGCTGATCCCGCTGCTCGAGATCTTCGTGAACGTGAAGCTGACCGGCACGTTCTGGACCCTGTGGCTGTCGCACTCCACCTTCGCGCTGCCGCTGGCGATCTACCTGCTGCACAACTTCATGAAAGAGATCCCGTCCGGCCTGATCGAGGCGGCCCGCGTCGACGGCGCCGGTCACGTCTCGATCTTCTTCAAGGTGATGCTGCCGCTGCTCACCCCCGCACTCGCGGCGTTCGGCATCTTCCAGTTCCTCTGGGTTTGGAACGACCTGCTGGTGGCTCTGGTCTTCGCCGGCGGCGGCGACGAGGTAGCCCCCATCACCCTCCAACTGGCCAACCTGAGCGGCACGCGAGGAACGGCCTGGCAACTCCTGTCAGCCGGCGCCTTCGTCTCGATCATCGTGCCGGTGACGGTGTTCCTGCTGCTCCAGCGCTACTTCGTGCGCGGCCTGCTCGCAGGCAGCGTCAAGGGCTAGCCCGCTCTCATCAGGGGGCCGCGTCCACGTCCGGACGCGGCCCCTCATCAGATTCACAATCTTGAGGTACGCCCGTGCCCCGGCCCACCGACTTGCGGACAGCGTCCTGCAACACCGGCCGGTCACCCGGCCGCCGGCCCGGCCCCTGTTTTTCCGTAGTGTCGCCTTTTTCGTAGGGTCATCTTTTTCGGAGGGTCGCCTTTTCGTAGCGTCGTCGCATGCGGATGGTCGAGCTCGAACCGCTGACGACCGTCCACCGCTTCGACCAGCGCGGCTGCGGCGGCTCCGACGACGCACCGGAATACACGTTCGCTCGGTACATCGCAGACCTCGAAGCGCTGCGCCGGCACTGGGGACACGACGACTGGGTGGTAGTCGGCCACTCCTTCGGCGCTACGTTGGCCCTGGCCTACGCCGCGGCGAACCCCGGCCGCACCCGCGCGGTCGGTTATCTCAGCGGCGTCGGCGATTGGCGCAGCGCCTACCAGCTGGAATGCGCGCGGCGCAGGACGGCGACCCAGCAGCGCCGGCTAACCGAGCTCGGCGCGCAGCCGATCGGCTACGGGCGCCGGCTGCTGCGGTGCTCGCGGTCGGCGCTGCGGGAACGCGCCTGTGCCACCAGTCGTGTCACTTCGTCCGCGGTGGCTGGGCCTGGATTGACCACGCTCGCCCAGCCCTGCACGGCGTAAGCCGGATGTGGCATCAGTCGGTCTGTCTCCGCGAAGTTGAGACTGTCGCTGTGTGCGGTGAACTCCTCCGGGCCATAGTCGAACAGGTTCCGGAACTCGGCGCGTCCCACCTCGATGTTGAGCCGGTACCGTCCGGGCTCGGACAGCCGAGACCGCTCGTCGAAGTCCGGGATGTCGTGCAGGACTATCGTGGCGAACGGCCGCATGCGGTCCTCGCCGGCAAAGAAGAACCGGTCGCCCCAGGTGTAGGGCGGCATGTCGGAGCCCGGCTGGATTCGGGTCTCGGTCACCCCGGGTAGACCGGTGATCCGGGCCGCGTCGGCCGCGCCGGGCGCGGAGCCGATGTGCAGGATCGCGTCGCAGGCCTCGATCGTGCCGGTGTCCAGTGGGAAGTACCCGAGCAGGTCCACGACGCGTGCGCGCAGATCGCTTCCGGCCGGGGGTGGAAAGATCCCGGTCTCTGGGCCGAGCCGCTCCTCGTAGGTGTCGACCAGCGCCACCTTGCCCGAACTGCTTCTCGTACGTCAGACCGTCCCTCGCTGGTCGGAGTCGGTCCGGCCGAAGGGCGAACCGGCGGGTCAGGCCGGG
>DASRYP010000261.1:0-4503 GCA_035687165.1 Actinoplanes sp.
CGGTGCACCAGCAGACCCTGGTCTCGATCATGACCACCGCCGACACCGGGATCACCAAGCCGGCCGACCTGAAGGGCCGGACGATCGCCACGGGAGCGGGCTCGGTCAGCGAACTGCTCTTCCCGGCGTACGCGAGGCTGGCCAGTCTTGATCCTTCGACCGTGCGGATCCGGGGGGTGCAGACGACCGCGCTCACCGGACTGATGGCGCAACGGAAGGTGGACGCGCTCAGCACCTTCCTGCTCAGCCGCAAGGCGCTCGAGAACGCGTCGAAGAAGCAGGTCGTCGTGCTGCCCTACAGCGACCACCTGAAGGACCTCTTCGGCAACGCGATCATCGCCCGCGCCGACCTCGTGACCGGCGACCGGGACCTGGTCGAGCGGTTCACGACCGCGGCGCTGAAGGGCCTGCGGTACACGATCGACCACCCGGCGGAGGCCGCCGAGATCCTGCACCGGGCCGAGCCGACGGCGGCGGTGCCGGCCGCGGTGGGCGAGATCGAGGCGATGAAGCCGTACGTCGCCCCGCCCGGCGGTGGCGCGATCGGCCACTTCGACCAGGGACGGGTGACGGCCGGCATCGACGAACTCGTGCAGGCCGGCCTGCTGCCCGCGGGTCTGACGCCGGCCCAGGTGGTCGACCCGAGCTTCGTCAAGTGAGCCGGGTGGCGCTGCCCGCGCTCGGGGCGGTGCTGACAGTCGCGCTGTGGTGGCTGCTGACGGCGGCCCTGCACATCGACCCGTTCTATCTGCCGTCCCCGGCCGACGTCGTCGAGACCTTCTGGCGTACGCCGGGATTCCTGCTCGGGGAGACGTGGGTGACGCTGCAGCGGGTGCTGATCGGGTTCGCGGTCGCCGTGACCGGCGGTCTCGTGGTCGCGGTCGTGCTGGCGGCGTCGCGCACGGTCGAACGGATGACCATGCCGGTGCTGGCCGCGGTGAACGCCGTACCGAAGGTGGCTCTGGCGCCGCTGCTGCTGGTCTGGATGGGCTTCGGGGACAGCCCCAAGATCGTGCTGGTGGTGCTGGTGAGCTTCTTCCCGGTGGTGGTCGCGACGATGGCCGGGCTGACGTCGGCCCCGGCCGACCTGCGCAAACTGGCCCGGTCGCTGAAGGCGTCCTGGTGGCAGACGTTCGTGAAGGTGCGGCTGCCGTGGGCGCTGCCGCAGATCTTCGTGGGGCTGAAGGTGGCGACGCCGCTGGCCATCATCGGCGCGGTGATCGGCGAGGTGGTCAGCCCCGACCGCGGCCTCGGCTCGGTGATCACCGGGTCGAGTGCGTCCAGCGATACGCCGCTGGCCTTCGCCGCGCTGGTGCTGCTGGCACTGGCCGGGGTGGCGCTGTTCTACGCGGTCGCCGCCGTCGAGCGCCTGGCCGTCCCGTGGGCCGGTGCCGCATGATCACGGTTTCCGCGGTCGGCCAGACGTTCCCGGGCCCGGTCGAGGCGCTGGCCGACATCACCCTGCGGGTCGACGACGGCGAGTTCGTCACGCTGATCGGCCGCTCCGGCTGCGGCAAATCCACGCTGCTCAACCTCATCGCGGGCCTGTTGCGGCCGACCCGGGGCACGATCGCGATCGACGGCACGCCGGTGACCGAACCGCGCCGGGACGTCGGGCTGGTCTTCCAGCAGCCGGCCCTGCTCCCGTGGCGCTCGGTCGAGGCGAACGTGCTGCTGCCCGCCGAGATCTTCGGCCGGCGCGGCTCCTCGTATCGCACGCGCGCCGCGGAACTGCTGGAGATGACCGGGCTGAGCGCTTTCCGTCAGAAGCTGCCCCACGAACTGTCCGGCGGCATGCAGCAGCGCGTCGCGTTGTGCCGTGCCCTGCTGCCACGGCCCTCGGTGCTGCTGATGGACGAGCCGTTCTCGGCGCTGGACGCCCTGACCCGCGAGGAACTCGCCGTCGAGCTGCAACGCCTGCACCTCGACCTGGGCACGACGATCGTCTTCGTGACCCACTCCATCCAGGAGGCCGTCCTGCTGGCCGACCGCGTCGTCGTCCTGACCGACCGTCCCGGCCGCCTGCGCGAGATCGTCCAGGTCGACATCCCCCGGCCGCGCTCGTTCGGATACAACGCCCACCTCGACGAGGTGGCCGCCGCCTCGGCCCGCCTGCACGATCTGTTGCACTGACCGCTTGACATGTGTCGATGTCTGGCATCAGACGTTACCGGGAGGTAACGCCGGACGGCCGCCGGTCCCGGTCCTCTCCCTGCACGACGTCGGCGACCTGTTCGTGCCGATCTCGATGGAGCAGGAGTACGCGGCCCGGGCGGCTCGCAACGGCCGGTCCCGGCTGTTCGTGTCACGGGCGATCCGCGGTGTCGGCCACTGCGACTTCACGGCGCCCGAATTGACGCAGGGCTTCGACGACCTGACCAACTGGCTGCGCACCGGGCACCGCCCAGGGGGCGACGCCGTCCTGGACCGGCGGGTGGTGGCGGATCCGGCGACTCGTACGACCGGGCCTCGTCCGGAGCGCCGAACGCCAGCTGGGACCTACGGTCGAGGCCTCGGTCCGGGACGCGCTGACCGCCCAGGAACGCCAGATCGCCCAGCTGGTCCGGGGAGGGCTTCGCCAACCCCGAGGTCGGGGCACGGCTGTTCCTACGCCCCCGTACGGTCGAATGGCACTTGCGCAAGGTCTTCATCAAGCTCGGCGTGAGCTCGCGGCGGCAGCTGCGCGAGGCCCTCCCCCGCGACGAACTGGTCGGCGGCGGCTGAGCTTACTTCTCCCAGACGGTCACCTCGAAGACGATCAACTCCACGTGGTCGGGGTCGCTCCGCCGCACCTGCTTGACGGTCAGACCGGCGGATCGGCCCTGGTCGGTCAGCACGCACAGCTGCGCGCCGACCTTCGCCGCTCGCGGGGACAGCGTGAAGCCGTAGGCGGTGGTCGACTGGCAGGAGACCCGGTCGGCCGGGGACGAAGCCAGTTGCCCGTACGCCTCCTCGATCCCGTTCGGGCTGCCCCGGAAGTTGAGGTCACAGCCGTTGCCGCAGCCGTTGACCCCCCAGTTCAGGGCCTTCGAGTCGAGGTCCACCTCCGTCTCGAGCACATTCGGCCGCCCGCCGACCATGCGCAGCTCGTGCGGACCACGCCGCACCGCCCCGGACGACGGGCTCCGCGGGGAGGTGACCGCCGGTACGGGATGTTCCGGCTCAGGATCCCGGCGTCCCGGATCGATGATTTGATGCCGATCACGTCCCGCGCCAGCGCGAGGACTCCGATCAGGAGTGCGGCCAGGCCGATCAGGCTCTGTGTCCGGTGGTCCTTGATCCAGTTCCAAAGCCGCATCGCGTCGCGCCCCCTTGGCCAGGTTGCCCGCCTCAACGATCGATGCCCGTACGACGTTACGGCCGCCCCCGATCAAGCGGAGGACCGGACCCCCAACGAGTGAAATACCGCGACGCGCATTCCGCGGCACGTCCTGGCCGCCGTGGCGCGCATGTCGGGCGACCTCGAGCGGGCCGACGGTCTCTATCGCGAGAGCATCGCCCTCAACGAGGCCCTCGGGCAGGACAAGATGGTCAACTCCGAATATCACAACCTGGCGTTCTGCGAGCTGGGCCTCGGCCACCTCGATGAGGCGCGCAGGCTGTTCGCCGCTGGCCGGGAGCGGGTTTTCCGCAACGGCTGGGACGACTTCGTGCCGTACGTGTGTCTGGCCGACGCCGCCCTGGCCTCGGCCGAGGGGGACCACGCACGGGCCGCGCTCCTGGTCGGCGTCACCGACGGGACGTTCGCGGTGCTCGGTCAGGTGCCCGACCCGGACGACGCGGCCGACCTGCAAGCGGTACGCGTGGCCGCCCTTGAGGCATTGGGTCCGTCCGCCTTCGACGCGGAGTACTCGCGCGGCCAGAACCTCGATCCGCGCGGGGCATTCGACGACAAATAGCAGGTGCACAGATCCGGGTGGTGGACCGCAGACCGGTGCAGGCGCCGCTGCTGCCGAGGGTGGTGCGATGGGCCGGGATGGGCTGGGACGACACCGCCGACCAGGAACGCCATCGCGCCGAGATCACCACGCCGTCCGCGCATCGGTCCTACACCTCCGGATCCCAGGCGATGAGCTGGTCGAAGATGCCCCGGTCGCCCTCGATCCGCAGCGACTCCATCAGAATGCGGCCGTAGAAGAACATCACCAGCTCGTTGGCGGTGCCCCAGGCGGTGACGTCGGCCGCCTCCGGGCTCTCACCGGCGGCAGCGCCGCGCGGGAGCCGGGCGGCGCGCGCGCCGTCGGCGGAGAGCCGGAGGCGCCAGGAGTGGCCCTCGGTGGCGTGGTAGTCGACGACCGCCGGCTTGTGCGGCCACGGCGCCGTCGTCGCGCAGCAGGTGGTCAGGAACTCGTCGACCCCGTCCAGCGCCACCTCGCTGGACAGCGGCTGCGGGGCACCCACCGTGACCTGGGCGTCGTAGGTGTGCACGGCGAGCTGCTGGAGCTGGTGCCGGGCGACGGCGCCGCTGGTCTGCGGCGACTGCGACGGGCCCCACCACGTCCA
>DASRYP010000262.1:0-2303 GCA_035687165.1 Actinoplanes sp.
CCCGCGCGATCCGCCGGTTCCCGTCCCGCATGCGCATCGCCCTGACCGGCACCCCGGTGGAGAACAGGCTGGCCGAGCTCTGGGCGATCCTCGACTACCTCAACCCGGGCGTGCTCGCCTCGTCGCACACGTTCCGCGCCCGCTTCGCCGTGCCGATCGAGCGGTACGCCGACGAGGACGCGGCCGCGCGGCTGCGCCAGGCCACCCGGCCGTTCCTGCTGCGCCGCGTCAAGTCCGACCCGACGGTGATCAGCGACCTGCCCGACAAGCGGCACGTCCGGCACCTGTGCGGGCTGACCGGCGAGCAGAGCACGCTCTACCGCGCGGTTCTCGACGAGTTGACCACCCGGCTCGACGAGAGCACCGACCGGTGGAACAAGGGCATCGTGCTGGCCGCGATGACCAAGCTCAAGCAGGCCTGCGTCCACCCCGCGCTGCTGCTGGGCGACGGCTCCCCGCTGCCCGGCCGCTCCGGCAAGCTGGAACGCCTCGAGGAGATCGTCGACGGCGCGCTGGCCCGGGGCGAGAGCGTGCTGTGCTTCACCCAGTACGCCCGCTTCGGCGCGATGCTGACGCCGCACCTCGCGGCCCGCTTCGGCGTCGAGGTCCGCTACCTGCACGGCGGCACCCCGCGCGTGGCCCGCGACGAGATGGTCGCCTCGTTCCAGGCCGACGAGCAGCCCGGCGTCTTCGTGCTCTCGCTCAAGGCGGGCGGCACCGGCCTCAACCTGACTGCCGCCAACCACGTCGTGCACGTCGACCGCTGGTGGAACCCGGCCACCGAGGACCAGGCCACCGACCGGGCGTTCCGCATCGGGCAGCGGCGCGACGTGCAGGTCCACACGCTGGTCTGCCTCGGCACGCTCGAGGAACGCATCGATCGCCTGCTCGCCGACAAGGGCGTGCTCGCCGCGCGCGTGGTCGGCAACGGCGAGGGCTGGCTGACCGCGCTCGACACGACCGAGCTGCGCGAGCTGCTCACGCTCGCCCCGGAGGCCATCGTTGACTGACGACCGTCTCGCCGTCGCCTTCCTCGGCACCTTCGAGTCGCTGCGGATGGGTCCGACGTTCGCGCGCGGCCGGCGCGACGAACGGGCCGGGCACGTCCGCAGCCTGACGATTTCGAGCAGCCTGGTGGTGGCCCAGGTGCGCGGGCCCGACGACGAACGGGCCTTTCGCGCGCGCATCGCAGTCCGTTCGTTCGGCGCCGCGGAATGGGCGGCGGTCGGCACGACGCTGGCCGGGGAGGCCCGCTATGCGGCGCAGCTGCTCGACGGGCGGATGCCGGCCGGGATCGGGTCGGTCTTCGCCGAGGCCGGGCTGAGCCTGGTGCCGTTGTCCCTCGACGAGGTGGCGCTGGACTGCTCGTGCGAAAGGTGGCCGATGCCGTGTGCGCATCTGGCGGCGACCTGTTATGCGCTGGCCCGCAGCTTCGCGGAGGACCCGTTCGGAGCGTTCGCCTGGCGTGGCCGCGGCCGCGACGAGCTGCTGACCCACCTGCGCGAACTGCGCGGCGCCTTGGCGGTCACCGCCCGCGAGTCCGGCCCGGCCACCACGCCCGGCTCGTCGTTCCCCTCGTCCGCCGCGGCCGCCGGTGCCGGCACCGGCACGGCCCCTGCTGACGTGCCGCGGGGCGGGTCGGGGGAGAGCCTGGGGGAGGTGGCCGAGTTCTGGGGTCTCGCCGTGCCGGTCGCCGCGCCCGTCGGTGGGCGGCCAGGGGCCGTCACTCGGCCCGACGCCCTGCTCGACCAGCTCGATCCGCCGCCGCTCGCGCAGGACGGGCGCCCGATCGTCGACGTGCTGCGCCCGGCCTATCTCGCCCTGCCCGAGGGATAGGCGGAATCTCGGCCACGATCGGGGGTAAGCGCCCCGAACCTCGGCGGGAACCACCGTCCACATGGTCCTCTCTTGAGGCATGAATTTTGTCAAGAGAAGGTGCGATATGAACCGAATCTACCGGATGCTCACCGTCACCGGTGTCGGCCTCTTCGCGGGCGTCGCCATCGGTGCGGGTCCGGCCCTCGCGGCCACCGGCGGCGAACATGGCGTGTCCACGACGACCGCTGCCCCCCGGGGGACGGATCGCGACCGCGTCATCGGTTACTTCCGCAGCTTCGGTAGCTGCGTCCTCGTCGGCCGGATCGGCGAGAAGGCGGACCGCTGGGACGACTTCGACTGCGACCGGGTCGGCCTTCGGGCGTGGGCCCTCGAGGTCAGCTGGGACCCCGGCGCACCGGACGACGGCGACGACAGCCGCGACGGCAGCGGCCAGCAGGACGGCGGCCAGCAGGACGGCGACCAGC
>DASRYP010000263.1:0-13442 GCA_035687165.1 Actinoplanes sp.
CACGGCGTGCCCATCGGCACCTCGATCGGCTCGCTCGGGCTGGCCCCACTGCTGCTCAGCGCCCTGATCCTCTGGCGGCTCAACTGGGCCGGGCTGCACGTCACCCGGGCCGTGGGCGCCCGCCGCTCGGGGTCGACCGGCCGCGCGCTGTCGGTGGCCCTTTCGATCGCTCTCGGCTATTCGCTGCTCGGCTCGATCGCCGCGCTCGCGGTCGACGGCCCCGGCACCGAGGTCACCCCCGGCCGTGTCGCCCTGAACTTTTTCCTGATCGGTGGCGCCGGCGCGCTGACCGGCGCGTTGCGCGGCACCGACGCGCTCCGTGTCTGGGCCGGTCGCCTGCCCGCCCCGCTGCGGCACGGGCTGCGCACCGGCCTGGTCGCGGCGTTCCTGGTGCTCGCCGCCGGGGCCGCGGTCACCGGCCTCTCGGTGGCGTTCGGCGGGGGCCAGGCCGCCGACATGATCTCGGCCTACCGCACCGGGGTGGCCGGCCAGGCCGGCATCACCCTGGTCAGCCTCGCCTACGGCGCGAACGGCACGGTCTGGGCGGCGGCATACCTGCTCGGCCCCGGGTTCGCGCTCGGCACCGGGTCGATCGTGCGGTTCACCGAGGTGACCGTCGGCCCGCTGCCCACCCTGCCGCTGCTCGCGGGCTTGCCCAACGGTCCGCTGGGCACCACCGGCGCGCTGCTGCTGGCCCTGCCGGTGCTCGCCGGGGCGGCCGCGGGCTGGCTGCTCACCCAGCGCCTGACCAACCAGGGGAAACCGGCCGCGGGCGACGAGGTCCCGGCCTGGTCTCTGGTGGTCGGCGGCGGCCTGCTCGCCGGCCCGGTGGCCGGGATCGTGCTCGGCCTGCTGGCCCAGTTCTCCGGTGGCCCCCTCGGGGACGGCCGGATGGCGACCATCGGCCCCGACCCGTGGCAGGTCGGCCTGGTCGCGGCCGCTGTGCTCGGCGTCTCCGCGACCCTCGGGGCGGCCGCGGCCCGGGTTTTCCGCCCGGCGTCGAAGGCCTGAAAAGCCTGGTGGTCGGCCGACCCGTTGTCGGCGCTCCGAGGTCGCGGAGATAGGGTGCTGAGGTGACCGACCCCGCGCCCGCCCGCCTGGTCGTCCTCGTCTCCGGTTCGGGCAGCAACCTTCAGGCCCTGCTCGACGCCTGCGCCGATCCGGCCTACGGCGCTCAGGTCGTGGCCGTGGGCGCCGACCGTGACGGCATCGCCGGTCTCGATCGGGCCGCCGCCGTCGGCGTGCCCACTTTCGTCGATTCGGTGAAGGCTTACGAGACGCGCGCCGACTGGGACGTGGCCCTCTGCGCCCACGTCGCCGAGTTCAAGCCCGACCTGGTCGTCTCGGCCGGCTTCCTCAAGCTGGTCGGCCCGCATTTCCTGGCCGCGTTCGGCGACCGCTACCTCAACACGCACAACGCGCTGCTGCCGGCATTTCCCGGCATGCACGGCCCGCGCGACGCGCTGGCCTACGGCGTCAAGATCGCCGGAGCGACCCTCTTCTTCGTGGACGCCGGCGTCGACACCGGACCGATCATCGCCCAGGTCGCGGTCCCCGTGCTGGCCGACGACACGGAGGAGACGCTGACCGAGCGGATCAAGGTGGCCGAGCGGGCCCAACTGGTCGAGTGGGTCGGCCGGCTGGTGCGCGAGGGCTGGATCATCGAAAACAGGAAGGTACGACTTTCATGAGCTCCGACGGGCTTCGTCCGATCAAGCGGGCGCTGCTGAGCGTGTACGACAAGACCGGCCTCGTCGAGCTCGCGCAGGCGCTCACCGCCGCCGGGGTCGAGATCGTCTCCACCGGTTCGACCGCGTCGACGGTCGAGGCCGCCGGCGTCCCGGTCACCCGGATCGAGCAGGTGACGGGCTTTCCCGAGACCCTCGACGGCCGGGTCAAGACGCTGCACCCCAAGGTGCACGCGGGCCTGCTGGCCGACCTGCGGCTCGAGAGCCACGCCGCGCAACTCTCCGAGCTCGCCATCGAGCCGTTCGACCTGCTGGTCAGCAACCTCTACCCGTTCACGAAGACCGTGGCCTCGGGCGCGAGCGTCGACGAGTGCGTCGAGCAGATCGACATCGGCGGCCCGGCCATGGTGCGCGCCGCCGCCAAGAACCATCCTTCGGTCGCGGTCGTGACGGCCCCCGAGGCATACGGGCTGATCCTCGAGGCTCTTCGCAACGGTGGCTTCACGTTGACGCAGCGGCGGGTGCTCGCGGCCCGGGCCTTCGCCGACATCGCGGAGTACGACGTGGCCGTGGCCAACTGGACCGCCACCACCTTGGTGCGCAGCGAGTGGCCGGCGTTCACCGGCATCGCGCTCGAGCGGGCGAACACCCTGCGCTACGGCGAGAACCCGCACCAGGAGGCCGCGCTCTACGTCGACCCGAATGCTCCGGCCGGGCTGGCCCAGGCCGAGCTGATCCACGGCGGCGAGCTGTCCTTCAACAACTACGTCGACGCGGACGCCGCCTGGCGCAGCGCCAACGACTTCGACCAGCCGTGCGTGTCGATCATCAAGCACGCCAACCCGTGCGGCATCGCGGTCGGCGCCGACGTCGCCGAGGCACACCGCAAGGCCAACGACTGCGACCCGGTGTCGGCGTTCGGCGGGGTCATCGCGGTCAACCGCGAGGTCACCGAGGCGCTGGCCAAGCAGCTCGACGGCATCTTCACCGAGGTGATCGTCGCCCCCTCGTACGAGCTCGGCGCCCTGGAGATATTCCGGGCCAAGAAGAAGCTGCGGGTGCTGGTCGCCCCGGTCTGGAACCCGGCGCCGGTCGAGATCAAGCAGGTCGGCGGTGGCGTGCTGGTGCAGCTGGCCGACCGCGTCGACGCCCCCGGCGACGACCCGGCCAACTGGACACTCGCGACCGGTGCGGCCGCGTCCGAACCGGAGCTGGCCGACCTCGCCTTCGCCTGGCGGGCGATCCGCGCCGTGAAGAGCAACGCGATCCTGCTGGCCAAGGACGGCGCCACCGTCGGCGTCGGCATGGGCCAGGTCAACCGGGTCGACTCGGCGCACCTCGCGGTCAACCGGGCCGGCGCCGATCGGGCCAAGGGCAGCGTGGCCGCGTCCGACGCGTTCTTCCCGTTCCCCGACGGGCTCGAGGTGCTGATCGCGGCCGGTGTCAAGGCGGTCGTGCAGCCGGGCGGCTCGATCCGCGACGACGTGGTGATCGAGGCCGCCGCCAAGGCCGGGATGACCGTCTACCTGACCGGCACCCGGCACTTCTACCACGGCTGATATGTCGGATCTCGTCCAGGACACCACTTTCAGCGGCCGTGACTGGGCGCTGGAGGAGGTCGCCGGTGTCCGGTACGAGGACTGCGCGTTCCACGACGTCGACTGGTCGGAGGCGCGGCTCACCGGCTGCGTCTTCACCAACTGCACATTCGGGAACGTCCGGTTCAACGCGGCGGTGCTGGAACGGGTCGCCATCCTGCAGTCGACGTTGCAGCGGTGCTCGTTCTTCGACGCCCGGCTGGTCGACTGCAAGCTGACCGGCTCGAACTTCCACGACTGTGGTCTGCGGCCACTGACCATCGAGGGCGGCGACTGGGGGTTCGTGTCGCTGCGCGGGCAGAACCTCACCGGTGCCTCGCTCGGCGGTCTGCGGCTGCGCGAGGCCGACCTGCTCGGCGCCGATCTCAGCCGGGCCGACCTGCGCGGCGCCGATCTGTCCAACGCGCGGCTGACCAACGTGACCCTCAAGGGCACCGACCTGCGTGGCGCCGACCTCGACGGGGTCGACCTGCGCGGCGTCGACCTCACCGGCGCCAAGATCGACATCGGCCAGGCGGTGCTCTTCGCGACCGCTTACGGCGCGAAAGTGAGCTGACTCAACGCGGAGTGGCTTACTTCGCGTTGACCCGACCGGCCGGTAACACGCCGTTAACCGACTGATAGCGTCCGGAAAAACGTCCCGGAGACTGGGAGTGGATAGGGCTATGGGCAAGAAGGTAACCGTCGTAGGTGCCGGTTTCTACGGCTCGACGACCGCGCAGCGACTGGCCGAGTACGACATCTTCGACACCGTCGTGCTCACTGACATCATCGACGGCAAGCCGGCCGGTCTCGCGCTCGACATGAACCAGTCCCGGCCGATCGAGGGCTTCGAGACCAAGGTTGTCGGCGCCACCACCGGCCCCAACGGCGAGGGCTACGAGGCGATCGAGGGCTCCGACGTCGTCGTCGTGACCGCCGGCCTGCCCCGCAAGCCGGGCATGAGCCGGATGGACCTGCTCGAGGTCAACGCGAAGATCGTGCGCCAGGTCGCCGAGAACATCGCGAAGTACGCCCCCAACGCCGTTGTCATCGTGGTCTCGAATCCGGTCGACGAGATGACCGCGCTCGCCCAGCTCGCCACCCAGTTCCCCAAGAACCGGGTGTTCGGCCAGGCCGGCGTGCTCGACACGGCCCGCTTCACCAACTCGATCGCCGAGACGCTGGCCGTGCCGGTCAAGAGCGTCAAGGCGCTCACGCTCGGCTCGCACGGCGACACGATGGTGCCGGTCCCGTCGCGCTGCACCGTCGACGGCAAGCCGCTCGCCGACCTGCTGCCCGCCGAGAAGATCGAGGAACTGGTCGTCCGCACCCGGAACGGCGGTGCTGAGGTGGTCGCGCTGCTCAAGACCGGTTCGGCCTACTACGCCCCGTCGGCCGCCGCCGCCCGCATGGCCAAGGCCGTGGTCGAGGACTCCGGCGAGGTGCTGCCGGTCTGCGCCTGGGTCGACGGCGAGTACGGCATCTCCGGCGTCTACCTGGGCGTCGAGGCCCAGATCGGTGCCGAGGGCATCAAGAAGGTCGTCGAGGACAAGCTCACCGACACCGAGATCGCCGGTCTCCAGCAGGCCGCCGAGGCTGTCCGCGCCAAGCAGGCGGACGTCGCAAGTCTCTGAGCTGCGATGTAAGGCCGGGGCCGGTGGTGGTCCCGGCCTTTCGCAGGGACGCGACGTGGCGCGCGACAACCGCAACCGGGATCGCCCGGGGCCATGCCAGGCCCGCTCCCGCTCATGAGAGTTGAGCGGGCGATCAGCTCGGCGTCGTGACGATCAGGATTGCCACGTCGTCCTCGGAGGCAGCCGCGCGGCTGCGGTCGAGGAACAGGTCGGCCAGTTCGTCCGGCCCGGCGCCGACGTGCTGCTTCAACAGCTCGTGCACCTCGGCCAGCCCGTCGTCCACGGTGGCCGTACGCGTCTCGATCAGACCGTCCGTGTGCAGCAGCAGCGTGCTGCCCCCCGGCAGGTGCCGGTCGTGGTTGCGGCGCGAGATGTGCCGGCCCGCCCCCAGCAGCGGATCGCGTCCCTCCAGCAGGATCACCGCACCGCCCGGCAGCACCAGTGTCGGCGGCGGATGCCCGGCGTTGGCCCAGGTGAGCGTGTGACCGCCACCCGGCGCCGGGTCGAGATAAGCGAGCAGCACGGTCGCGATGCCGTGCTGGCCGAGCGTACGGCTGATGTGTTCGAGACGGCGCAGCAACGCCGACGGCGGCTCATGCCGGTCGATCAACAGAGTACGCAGCATGCTGCGGTATTGGCTCATGGCCGCGGCCGCCGTGATGCTGTGCCCCGCGAGGTCCCCGATCACCAGGGCCAGACGCCCGCCGTCGAGGAGAATCGCGTCGTACCAGTCCCCGCCGACCTGGTCCTCGTGATGGGCCGGCAGGTAGCGTGCCGCCATCCGCAAATGCTCGTGCCGGGGCAGCTCGGTGAGCAGGGCCTTCTGCATCGTCGCGGCGGCGGTGCGCCGGTCCTCGAGCAGCCGGATCCGGTCGACGGTCTGGCCGACGTAGCCGCCCAGCGCGGTCAGCACCGCCTGCTCGCCCGGGTCCAGCGCGTTCGGCTGTTTCCAGCAGAAGGTCAGCGCCCCGACCGTCCCGTCCTTGCCCAGCAGCGGCACGCTCGCTGCGGACTGCCAGCCCATCTCGTCGAAGGTCGCCACCGCGTCCGGGGTGAGCGCCTTCACCGCGGCCCGATCGGCCAGCAGCACCGCCTCGCCGGTGCGCACCGCGAGCGCGGTCGGGGTCGTCCAGGTGCGGTCGAAGCGGGACCACCGCGCCGCGATCCGGGCCGGCAGCAGCCGCCCCGACGCGAGCCGGAGGAGCCCGTCGTTCTGCAGCAGCGAAAACCCCACGTAGGCCGGGTCGAGTACCCCGGTGACCAGCGCGTCGACCTCGTGCACGACCTCATCCAGCGTGCTCGTGCGGGCCAGCGCTGTGCTGGCGCGCAACAGCAACCGGCTGCGGGTGAAGGCGGTCTCGGTCTGGTGGTGCGAGATGCGTAGCCGCAGGCTGTCCGAGCAACTCGCGGCGAGGTCGGCGAGCAGGTCGAGCTCGGCCGCGGTCCACTCGCGGGGCCGGTGGTCGATCGCGCACAGCGACCCGAGCACCTGGCCGTTCACGTCGGTCAGCGGTATCCCGGCGTAGCCGACCACGCCGAGGTCGTCGAGGGCCAGGTTGCCGCGGGCCCGGGGGTCGGTGCGCGCGTCGACGATCACCAGGCGCTCGGCGCCGGTGACGACGAACTGACAGAGTGAGTGGGACAGCGGGGTCTGCCGTACTTGCTGCCACGGATCAGCCAGCCCGCAGGCGCCGGGGAAGACCTGCCGGTCGGGGCCCACCAGCGACACCAGGGCCACCGGCACCTTCAACAAGGTTCGCACCATCTCGGCGATCCGGTCGAAGGTCGGGTCCGGGTCGGCGCCCAGATCGGTGCGCGCGAGTGAGTCGAGGCGGGCCGGCGCGGCCAGCGCATCCTGCGACGGTCGGTTCACCGTCCTCCTCCCGGCCGTCAGCCAGGCCGCGAATTCGGTGGCTGCTTCATTATGAGCCCGGCGTCGACCCGAGCCGCCAAACTGGTGGTGACGATTCGGCCCGCAGCGGCCGGGGTCGCCCGGCGGACGGGACGAGTCCTGCAGTACGCTCGTACTGCTAAGCGTGATTTTCGGGAGAGGAGCGCCGGCCGAATGGCGAAAATCAAGGTCACAAACCCGGTTGTGGAGCTCGACGGCGACGAGATGACCCGGATCATCTGGAAGCAGATCCGGGAGCAGCTGATCCTGCCCTACCTCGATGTCCCCCTCGAGTACTACGACCTGTCGATCCAGTACCGCGACGAGACCGACGACCAGGTCACCGTCGACGCGGCCAACGCCATCAAGCAGCACGGCGTGGGCGTCAAGTGCGCGACGATCACCCCCGACGAGGCCCGCGTCGAGGAGTTCGGCCTCAAGAAGATGTGGCGGTCGCCGAACGGCACCATCCGCAACATCCTCGGCGGCGTCGTCTTCCGCGAGCCGATCATCATGAAGAACGTGCCGCGACTCGTGCCCGGCTGGACCAAGCCGATCATCATCGGCCGCCACGCCCACGGCGACCAGTACAAGGCGACCGACTTCGTCGTGCCGAGCGCCGGCAAGCTGACCGTCACGTTCACCCCCGAGGACGGCTCGGCGCCGATGGAGTTCCACGTCGCCGATTACCCCGGTGGCGGTGTCGCGATGGCGATGTACAACTACGACGACTCGATCCGCGACTTCGCGCGCGCCTCGTTCCGGTACGGCCTGGCCCGCAACTACCCGGTCTACCTGTCCACGAAGAACACGATCCTCAAGGCGTACGACGGCCGGTTCAAGGACTTGTTCGCCGAGATCTTCGAGAGCGAGTTCGCCGACCAGTTCGAGGCCGCGGGCCTCACCTACGAGCACCGGCTGATCGACGACATGGTCGCCGCCGCGATGAAGTGGGCGGGCGGCTACGTCTGGGCCTGCAAGAACTACGACGGTGACGTGCAGTCCGACACCGTGGCGCAGGGCTTCGGCTCGCTCGGCCTGATGACCTCGGTGCTGATGACCCCCGACGGCAAGACCGTCGAGGCCGAGGCCGCACACGGCACGGTCACCCGGCACTACCGCCAGTGGCAGAAGGGCGAGAAGACGTCGACGAACCCGATCGCGTCGATCTTCGCCTGGACCGGCGGCCTCAAGCACCGCGGCGTCCTCGACGGCACCCCCGCGGTGACCGAGTTCGCCGAGACGCTCGAGAAGGTCTGTGTCGACACGGTCGAGGGCGGCCAGATGACCAAGGACCTCGCGCTGCTCATCTCGCGCGACGCCCCGTGGCTCTCCACCGACGAGTTCATGAACGCGCTCGACGAGAACCTGGCCCGCAAGCTCGCCTGACGTTCCCGTTCCCGAAGGCCGCCGATCGCGATGATCGGCGGCCTTTCGTCATCGCCGACCGGCGCAGGCGACGTAGCGGGTGGCGAAGGGCCTGATCTCGAGGCGTTCCAGGGCGGTGCGGTGACTCTCCATGACCGCTCAAGCGTAATGAGCGGCCACGGAGAGATCTCAGATGTCGCGGAGCAGTTGGGCGGCCTTCTCCGGGACGATGTCGTTCACGAAGAAGCCCATCGCCGACTCGGAGCCGGCCAAGTATTTCAGCTTGTCGGCCGCGCGGCGGATGCTGAACAGTTGCAGGTGCAGGTAGCCCAACTCGCGGCCCGCGCCGACGACCGCCTGGTGCCAGGCCGAGATGTACGGCATCGGCTTGTCGAACAGGCCGTCGAAGCGGCGCAGCACGTCGAGATAGAGCGGCCCGAACGCGTCCCGCTCGTCGTCGGTGAGCGCGGGCAGGTCGGGCACCTTGCGGTGCGGGGCGATCTGCACCTCGAACGGCCAGCGGGCGGCGGCCGGGACATACGCCGTCCAGTGCTCGTTGGAGCTGATCACCCGGGTGCCGTCGGCGCGCTCGGCCGCCAGCACGTCGGTGTAGAGGTCGCGGCCGGTGCGTTCGAGGTAGCGGGCGGAGGCTGCCAGCATCGACCTCGTGCGCGGCGGCACGGTCGGGAACGCGTAGATCTGCCCGTGCGGGTGCTGCAGGGTCACGCCGATCTCGACGCCGCGATTCTCGAACGGGAAGACCTGCGCCACCCCGGTCAGGCCGGACATCTCGGTCGTCCGGTCGGCCAGCGTGTCGACCACAGTGCGCACTCGGGCCGGCGACAACTGGCCGAACGAGCTGTTGTGGTCGCTGGTGAAGCAGACGACCTCGCAGCGGCCGACGCCGGGACGCACCGGGACCATGCCGGTGATCTCGGTGACCTCGTCCTCGTTGACCCGGTCGCTGAAGGACGGGAACTGGTTCTCGAAGACGACCACGTCGTAGTCGGGCGCCGGGATCTCACTGGCGAACGTCGCGTTGGTCGGGCAGAGCGGGCACGCGTTGCTGGGCGGCAGGAACGTGCGGGTCTGGCGGTGCGCGGCGATGGCGATCCACTCGTCGACCAGCGGATCGTACCGGAGCTGGGAGGTGGGCGGCGGAGGCGGCAGGTGCCGGGTGTCCTCGTACTTGGCCCAGTCGGTCGGCTCTTCGTTGAAATAGATCAACTCGCGACCGTCGGACAGGCAGATCGCCGTACGGCTCGTGAAGGTCATTGCGCGCTCACCACTACAAGATCTTGAACTGACTCGGACAGCAAGGTGCGGGCCGGCTCTTCCAGCCCTTCATCGGTGATCAGAACGTCCGCGCGGTCGAGCGGAACGATCGAGGAGATGCCGACCGTGCCCCACTTGGTGTGGTCAGCCAGCACCACGAGGCGTTCGGCGGCCTCGATGAGGGCCCGGTTGACGTCGGCTTCCATCAGGTTGGGGGTCGTGTAGCCGGCCCGCTCGCTCATCCCGTGCACGCCCAGGAAGAGCATGTCGAGGTGGAGCATGCCGATCGCGGCCACCGCCACCGGGCCGACCAGGGCGTCCGACGGCGTCCGCGTGCCGCCGGTCAGCACCACGGTCTGGTCGGGGCGACCGGCACGGTAGAAGATGTCGGCGACCGGGATCGAATTGGTCACCACGGTCAGCGAGGGCACGTCGACCAGGCGCTGGGCGAGCCCGGCGGTGGTGGTGCCGGCCGAGAGGGCGATGGCGTCGCCGGGGGACACGAGTGCCGCAGCGCGCATGGCCATGGCCGCCTTTTCCGCACGCTGGCGGACGCTTTTCGCCGCGAAGCCGGGCTCATGAGCTGAACCGGGGCTCACCGTGGTCGCGCCGCCGTGCACCTTCGCCAGCAGACCCCGGTCGGCCAGGGACTCGAGGTCGCGGCGAATGGTCATGTCGGAGACGCCGTACTCGGAGGCGAGCTCGCTGACCCGGACGCCGCCGGCGGCCCGGACCCGATCGAGGATCGCGGCCTGTCGCTGCTGGGCCAGCATCAGCCGACCGCACCCGGGAACCGAACTAATTCGAACACGCCCGAACAGTACCCCGTGCTTGGTCGTGACCGAAAGTGCGAGTCTTCAGTCCGGCCTTGGGTGGCGGGTGGGGTGGTCGAGGGGGGCTCTAGATGCCGCGACCGCGCTTGTGCAGGGCGGAGAGAACGTTCTCCACCTTCACCGCGCCGGTCATCGCGGCCAGGGCGATCGCGGTGCGCGGTTCCTTCCAATTCGCCCGGACGGCCTCCTTGCTGAACTGCCACGCCTGACTACGATTGCCGGTCGCCGCCGACCAGCACGCGAGCTGACCGTAGACGCGCGCCGCCCCCGGCCGGCAACCACTGATCTCGGGGTGGCGCTGCATCATCCAGCGCAGCGAACTGATCTTGGTGGCGTACTCGTAGGCGTAGTGCGAGGTGCGACCCCAGAGGACCCGTACGAGCGGCTCGTCGAGATGCACGATCGGCGCCCGGCGGGCCGCGCGCAGCAGCAGGTCCCAGTCCTCGTTCTGGCTGCCGGGGGCGTCCTCGGCGACCAGGCCCAGCCCCTCGTTCGTCATCGACGAGCGGCGGACCAGGAACGACGACGAGTGCAGCATCGACATCCGCGAGCGGGCGAGCTCGTCGATCGTGACCCGGCTGTGCCCGGCCAGTCGCGCGGTGCACTTACCCTCGTACTCGACCTCGATCGCACACGTCGCCATCTCGGCGTCCGGCGCGGCGAGCAGCGCGGCCACCTGCCGGCGCAACTTGTCCGGCTGCCACACGTCGTCGTCGTCGCAGAAGGCCACGTACTCGGTGTCGAGCGCGAGGATGCCGGTGTTGCGGGCGCCGGCCAGACCGGACGTACGCCAGTTGGTCAGCACCAGCACCTGAACGCCCTCGGCCGAGGCGAGCAGATAGTCGGGTTCGGTCTGGTCGTACACGACAAGGACCTTGACCTCGCCCGGATAGCGCTGGTCACGGACCGCGCCGATCGTCTTGCGCACCAGTTCGGGACGGTTCCGGGTCGGAATGACGACGCCGACGGACGGCCAGTTCAACGAGTCTCCTCTACAGAGAGCGGATATCCGTACGCTCGCAGCATCGGGGCGCACACCGTTCCGACCAGACGCCGCTGGCTGCGGGGCAGGGACTTCTTCCAGGCGTCGTCGTGGCGCAACGGCAGCCGCCCGACGGTGAAGCGCATCGGGTTGCCGGCGGCGCTGTGTCCGACCCGCAGGTCGGCGTACCCGTCGCCCAGGAAGGACAGGTCGCCGGGCGTCAGCCGCAGTCCGGCGAAGTCGGCCAAGGTCAGCAGCGCCGACCGCGGATCGGCGAGGAACTCCTCGTAGCGCAGGCGGTGCACAGCCACGCCGCGCTTGGCGAGGAGGCCGAACGCGGCGTTGTGAGCGTTCCACAACAGGGCGGAACGCCCGGGGGAGTAGCGGGTCATCTCGTCGGCGCCGTCGGTCTCGGGCCGTGACACCCTCTTGGTCCAGGAGTACGCGACCCCGCGCGCGTCCCGCACGATGTGCACCACCCGCAGGTCGATCTCGGGCGCCCAGCGCAGCACGTGGGCGAGCGCCGGATGCTTGGACGAATCGACGACCACCTTCGCCCCGGCCACCTCGGCGGCCGCGGAGTAGACGCGGGCGTAGAAGTGCGCGTACTCGTACACCTCTTCGTCGGCCTCGACCGCGGTGGCGAGTCGGGGGATGTACCGGGTGCGTTCGACGGCGTCGCGCAGCGCGTGCACGCGGTCGAGGTCCACGTTGTGCCAGCCGCCGAAGGCGTAATGCCCGACCCTCCGCCAGAACGTGCAGGCCGAGAAGCGGGCGCCGCAGCCGCAGCGCTCGTCGTCGCGAAGGTCGCGTTGCCACAGGTGGACGATCTCGCCGAGCGCGCACACCCCGGGCAGCTCGCCCAGGAGGCGTTCCACGAGCGTTGTACCGCTTCGTCCCAATCCACCCAGAAATAGCACACGTGCCACTTTGGCCTACCTTCGCTCGTTTCGCTCCTATAACGAGCCAACAACCGCGAAGGAGGCGTTACGTGACAGTCGAGGCCTTCGACCGCGTACAACTCGACGGCACGGGGATCGACCGGATCACCGAGGCCGAGGTGGTAGCGGTCGTGCGGGAGGCGCTCGCCCGCGGCCGCGGCGGACGGATCCTCACCCCCAACGTCGACATCCTGCGCCGCGCCCAGGGCGACGCCGAGTGCCGCCGCCACTTCGACGACGCCGATCTGATCGTCGCCGACGGCATGCCGCTGGTCTGGGCGAGCCGGCTGAGCGGGTCGCCCCTGCCCGAACGGGTGGCGGGCAGCAGCCTGATCTGGTCCCTCTCGGCGGGGCTGGGGCGCGATGGCCGCTCGATCTTCGTCCTCGGCGGCTGCCCAACGGCCGCCGCCGCCTTGTCCGATGCTGCCTTGTCCGCCGCTGCCTTGTCCGATGGGGCCACTCGTGCCGCCGGTCGCTTGCTCGGCGAATGCCCCGGGTTGCGCGTCGCCGGCACGGCCTGTCCGCCCTTCGGCTTCGACGAGGACCCCATCGCGTACGACGATGTCTGCGCGAAAGTGATCGACGCGCACCCGGACCTGGTGTTCGTCGGACTGGGCTACCCGAAGCAGGAACGCATGGTCACGCGGCTGCGCGCCGAACTGCCCCGGACCTGGTTCCTGGGCTGCGGCGCGGCGGTGAACTTCGTGGCCGGCGACGTCGATCGCGCTCCGCGCTGGATGCAGCGCACCGGGCTGGAGTGGGCCCACCGCCTCGGCACCGAACCCCGCCGACTGGCCGGGCGCTATCTGCGCCACGACGCCCCGTACGCGCTGCGGCTGCTCGCTCGGGCCCCGTCTCAGCGCGCCCGAGCCCGCTGACCTGTTCGTTCGGGCACCGAGTTCCGGCAGACGATCAGCGATCGACGTGACCGCTTCCCAATCTTGTCCCGGATTGCCCTCGGGGCCGTGACTATCTGTCGATCGGGCCTCTAGGCTCGGCTCTCGGAACGAGGTCGCGGGGAGGCCGGATGGCGATGTCGATACGGCGCCGGACTGTCGTAGCGGCTGGTGTCGCGACCGCGACAGCGTTGATCAGTGGTTGTTCGGAGGCGAACCCCGCTGACGGTGGGGCAGCCGTGGCGAGACGTCAGCCCGGGGTCGTGACGCCTCCGCCCGGTGATGCCGTCTTGGTCGCGCTTGATGTGGTCGCCACCCCAGCAGCCGCTCTGCGAGCACTCGGGCAGCGTATGG
>DASRYP010000264.1:0-14081 GCA_035687165.1 Actinoplanes sp.
CTCATCGTGAAGGAGTCACCATGTCCGGCAAATCTCCGCGCAAGGACAGCGATAAGAAGCAGGGCAAGACACTGAAGGAGAAGCAGACCGCGAAGCGGGCGAAGAAGATCGAGCAGGCCGGGAAGTCGTCGACGATCCCCCCGACCGGCCACTGATCACGCCACTGAGCACGCTGCCGGGCGCCGGGGGACGTCGGTCCCTGTCATCGGTTCGGGGTGGTTCGGTGCTGCAGGGTGGAGATGAGGGCCAGGGTGGACTCCGCGCCCTGGTTGAGGTTGGGGCCCTGCAGGGTCAGCCCGTCGTAACCGCCGCCGGTGGCCGGATCCCACATGGCCTGGTCGATGTCGTTGTCCCCGAGGAACCAGCCGATCGACTGCCGGACGGCCTGGTGCCAGACCTGACCACCGGTGATGGTGGCGGCGACGGCGCAGGCGTCGGCCAGCGCGGCCACCTCGATCGGTTGCTGGTCGTGCCGCAGCCGGGGGCCGCCACGCTGCCAGCCGGCCGACGGGAGCACCGACAGGTGGTGGTCGCTCAGCTGGATGTCCAGCAGCCAGGCCAGCATCTGCAGACCGGCGTCCAGGACCGGTGGGTCGTCGAGTAGGTCGCCGGCGGCGATGACGGCTTCGGCCAGGGCCGCGTTGGCATAGGTCAGCCGGTGCTGCGGCCACGGCCAGCGCGGGTCGGGATCCGGCGGCCCGATGGCCGTGACGGTGTCCGACAGGAGCGCCGCGGCCGGCTCGTTGCCGGGATCGGCGCGCAGCAGCTCGGCCGCCCCGAGCGCGGCGAAGGCCATCGCCCGCGGGGCACCGGACCGGCGAGCGGCTCCCCGCGTGAAGGCGAGCAGGGCTTCCTGGCGGATCCACGGCGCGGGGCCGCGGGCCGCGGCGGTCCCGAGACCCCAGAGGGCCCGCCCCCACCAGTCCCCGAGACCGGGCTCGTCGGCCCACTCCCGGTTGAACCCGAGCCGGTTGTGGAAGGCGCCCTCGGCGTCCTGCGCGTGGGTGAGGAAGGCCAGGTAGCGCTCCGCGAGCCGGACCACCTCGACGGTGGGCGCGGTCTCTCGGCAGGTGACGACGAGGCCCCGGGCGACGTCGTCGGTGCAGTAGCCGTGCTCGCGGCGCACGCTGGCGTACCGGGCATGTTCGAAAAGGCCGGTGTCGTCGGTGAGCCGCAACAGGTGCGTGAAGGTCGGGGCGGGAACGGTCCGGCCGGTTCTCGGCGCCACGATGGTGGCCCGAACGGTCGTCACCGGGCGGCCACGGCGACACGGCGGGTGTCGGCGGCGACCAGCGTCGCGGCGAGGTCGTGATATCGCTGGGCGACGGCGGGCCAGCGCGGTGCGGGCTCGGCGTGACCGCCGCGTTCGCGCAGGGAGGCGGCCACCGCTGGCTTGGTCAGGATCTTCCGGATGGCCTTGGCCAGGGCGGTCGGGTTCTTGTGCGGCACGAGCAGGCCGGGCCCGTCGGTGAGCAACTCCACCGCGTGCGGGAACGCGGTGGCGACGACCGGGATCCGGGCGGCCACCGCCTCGACCAGCACGCCCGAGCTGACCTGCTCGGTCGAGTCGTACGGGAGCACGACGACATCGGCGGAGCGGACGAGTTCCCCGAGCGCCGCGTGGTCGAGGTAGGCCGACTCGTAGCGGACCGTGTGCGCGATGCCGAGCGACGCGCCGAGCTGGTGCAGACCCGCCCGGTACGCCTCGCCGTGCAGTTCGACGACCTTGGGGTGGGTGCGGCCGGCCACGGTGTAGACGGGTGCCGGGTCGAGGTCCTTGAGCTGGGCCAGTCCGCGCAGGGCCCACTCGATGCCCTTGCCCGGTCCCAGCAGACCCCAGGTGAGCAGGTGGGGCTGGGTGAGCCGGTGCGCGGGCGGGCCCGCGTAGTCGGAGGCGCCGTGCGGGATCACGGAGACCTTCGCGGTGTCGACGTCGTAGCCGAGCGCCAACCGGTCGTACGCGGCCTGGGAGATGGTCACGACAGCGTCGGCGGCGGCCACGATCTGCTCGAGCAGCGACTTCTGCCTCGGGTTGGGGCGGCTCAGCACGGTGTGCAGGACGACCAGGCTCGGTACGGTGAGCCGGCGCAGCACGGACAGGACCTCGCCACCGTCGCGGCCGGGATAGATGCCGTACTCGTGCTGGACGACGGCGACGTCGAAGGTGTTGAGCACCCCAGCCGTGTCCTGCCAGCCGGATGGCGTCCCGCCGACCCAGGTGTGCACCACGTCGGACGAGGGCGCGGGGTCGTCGCCGTTCGTGATGACGCGCACGATGCCGTCCGGGGTGCCGGCCTCGGCGAGGTGGCCGGCGAGCGCGGCGTTGAAGGTCGCCAGGCCGCAGCGGGTGGGCGGGTGAGTGCTGAGAAATCCATATCTGATGGTCACGAACCGTGCCTTCCGATCGTCGGCCCGGCGATGTGAACGTGCCGCCTGACCTCACGCGGTTACGGCGCCGACCAACCAGCGTGTGTGGCGGGTGACGGGGCCGGCACCCTGCTGGGCCGGCCGTACCGAGAAGCGGAGTGCGCGGGTCAGAACCCGCTGTCGCCGAGGAACCGCTCGTGGGCGGCCGGGCAGCCGGCGGGAACGCCGCCGCCCGGGTCGATCCTCACGCGGGTTGCGCCGCGTCCAGCTCGGCCGGATCGATGTGCAGCGTGGCCAGCAGCCCACCGTGCCGAGCGGAGTCGATGTTCTCGGGTAGTTCGCGATCGACGAAGTCGGCCCGGTCGTGCTGGCCGCGTTCGCGAAGGACGGCGATGACAACTGCCTTGGAAATAGTCATTGTCTGCTCTCTGGAGGCGTCCGCCGGCGGCCGACTGGTCGCCGGGGTCTGGAGCGACAGGGCCGAGACTACGCCTGCCGAGTTACCACCTCGCTGGCCAGGCGGCCCGGCACGACGGTGACTTGCCATCGGCAGCGGCCAAGAGGAGGCTGAGGGCCTGACGTGACTCAGGTCCGGTCACCCGCTCGAGTGAGGTGTGACACGAGCATTCACCTGTCGAGAGCAGGCACGCTGCGGCGGGTCGTGCTCAGTTGCGACGTGGCCGGGTGCCCGGTCCAGGTGGAGCCGCCCGCCATCGAGGCGTGGCGCAGCGACGCGGACGCCCGCTCGTGGGCTCGGGAGCACGCCGCGGGCTGGACCTCCGACTCGACCCGCCAGACCGACTACTGCCTGGGACATGCCCAGTTCAGCCAGGCTCCGGCCGGGGACCACACGCCGCCGCGGCCGACGGCGAGCGTTCGGGGTCGTTCCGGTAACCCGCTCGACCGCGACGAGTACGCCGAGTCGCTGGGGAAACTGCTCGCCGACGGTGACCGGTCAGTGGGGCGGCCGGTGACGTTGACGGCGGCGCAAGCCGCGGTGGCGGCTCGGCTGCTGGACGAATTGGCCGGCGTCTACCGCGGTGAAGACCTGGGGGCCTCGCCCGCCGGCTCTCCGCCCTGCTGGACGAACAGAACTGATCGCGCGTCAGTGCCCGGCGGTCTGGGGCTTCGCTTCCGAGTCGACCGCGAACGGGTGACGCAGCCGGCGCATCGCCGCGGTGCCGTTGTCGGAGGCACGCGGGGCCGGGGTCTCCTCGTCGGGAGTGGGCGGAGCGAGGAACGGCGTGATGGAGGCGTCGACCGCGGCTGTGGCCGGGCGGGTGGTAGTCATCGTCATGCAGGGCCTTTCTGGATATCATCCCCACGAACGGAGAATTTCGTGGGAGAAACGCCGAACGGCGGCCCGCTGAATCAGTCGGGCCGCCGTTGGCAGAAGCGTGGGTCAGAGGGCGCGGATGTTCGCCGCCTGCGGGCCCTTCTGGCCCTGCGTGATGTCGAACTCGACCCGCTGGTTCTCGTCGAGGCTGCGGAAGCCGCTCGCCGAGATCGCCGAGAAGTGGGCGAAGACGTCGGGGCCACCGTCGTCCTGGCTGATGAAGCCGAAGCCCTTGTCGCCGTTGAACCACTTGACAGTACCTGTAACCATGTCTGCTCCTCGCAGGCTGTTGGAGGCCGCACAGCGCGGCCCCTTACGCCGCTGCGTTGATCACCCGCGTCGGAACCGACACGAAAAAACGAAAAGCGCCCGAGGGTTGAAATGGAAACCCATCAGGCGCCGAAAACGTCTACTGAATCAAAACCGCAACAACACGACTGTAGCACAGAATGAGATCCGCGCCGGTGGCCGGTGGCAAGTTCCGCCTGTTCGCCTCCGGGCCGGCGGCGCTCGACCCCGCCAAGCTCGTCGCCTCGGTCACCCTGCCCGAGTCCGCCGACCGGGGCATCGTGCACGTCTTCGACGTCGCCGTGAGCTGACCTCCGCAGGCCGTCTCCGGCCGGTCGCGAAGAGGCGACCTGTCCTCGCGGTCCTGCGCTACGTCGGCTCCTAAAGCCACGATAATCGTCGATGCATGGGCTGATGCATGGGCTGGAGTGGACGGTGGTCGGTGGGATCGGGCGGGTTTCCGGGGCATTTCTGAATCGTTTCTTGACAACGTTGTCAGTGGGAGCGAGGCTGACGATCTCTGTTCCGGGTGCGCGTTCGCGCCCGCTCCCCCTGGAGTTACGCATGACGTTGATTGGCGGCTCCGCCGCTGCCTCTCTCGTGTCTCGACGGTGGCTCGCCGCCGCCGGGGCATTGATTGTGCCGATGGGACTGGTCGTCGCCGTGCCGGAGGCCCACGCCTCGGTCCGGCCGGGCGAATTCAGCTCCTCGTTCGAGTCCACCGAGCCGGGACCCGCGGCGAGCACCGTCGAGCTCGACGCGAAGGGCAAGCCGGTGCAGGGCAACCTGACCGGGTCCTTCCGTGTCGGCCTGCCCGGCAGCGTGCTCAAGCAGGTCAGGGCGGTCACGGCGAGTGCGGAGAACCCGCCCGGCGAGACCGCCGTCAAGCTCACCGACAACGACAGCTCGACCAAATGGCTGGCGTTCCAGCGGACCGGCTGGGTCACCTACCAGCTGGCCACGCCCACGGCCGTGGTGAAGTACTCGCTGACCTCGGCCGACGACGCGCCCGGGCGTGACCCCAAGGACTTCACCGTCCAGGGGTCGAACGACGGGTCGTCCTGGTCCGATCTGGACCGGCAGACCGGCCAGACGTTCGGTGGGCGGTTCGCGACCAAGGTGTACAGCTTCACCAACACGACCGCGTACGCCTACTACCGGCTCAACGTCACCGCGAACTCCGGTGACTCGCTCATCCAGCTCGCCGACTGGGACCTCAGCGACGGCACCAACGTACGGCCGCCGTCCACCCCGATGATCAGCGTGGTCGGCACCGGGCCCAACCGTGGCTCCAACCAGCTCCCGAACGCCGGCTTCCGTGGTGTCGCCGCCCTGCGGTACGCCGGTGGCGCCGAGGAGGACGGGCGTGCCTACGCGACCGACAAGCTGTTCGACGTGAACATCCCGGTCGGACCGAAGACCCGCCTGAGCTACAAGATCTTCCCCGAGCTCACCGCGGAGAACCTCCAGTACCCGTCCACGTACGCGGCCGTCGACCTGCACTTCACCGACGGCAGCTACCTCAGCCGGCGGTCCCCGGTGGACCAGCACGGCAACGCGCTCACGGCGGCCGGCCAGGGTGCGTCCAAGGTGCTTTTCGCCGACGAGTGGAACGCGGTGCAGTCGGACATCGGCGCGGTCGCGAACGGCAAGACGATCGACCGGATCCTGCTCGCCTACGACAACGCCGGGGCCACCGCCGACACCCGCTTCCAGGGGTGGATCGACGACCTCGCCGTGGTCGGGGCGCCGACGCCGATCGACGGGTCGAAGCTGACCAACTACGTCGACACGCGGCGCGGAACCAACGCGTCGGGCGGCTTCTCGCGCGGCAACAACCTGCCGATCTCGGCGCTGCCGAACGGCTTCAACTTCCTCACACCGGTCACGAACGCCACCTCGGACTCGTGGGAGTACGAGTACCAGCGGGCCAACAACGCGGCCAACCTGACCATGTTGCAGGGCCTCGCGATCTCGCACCAGCCCAGCCCGTGGATGGGTGACCGCAACCAGATGTCGGTCATGCCGGTCCTGGAGGGTGGCAACCTGACCGGGGCGCCAGGTGACCGGGCGCTCGCCTTCAGCCACGACGACGAGACCGCCCGGCCCGACCTCTACCGCGTCAAGCTGCAGAACGGCCTGGTCGCGCAGATGTCGCCGACCGACCACGGCGGGATCACGCAGGTCACGTTCCCGGCCGGGAAGGCCACCGGAAGCCTCGTCCTCCAGAACGGCAACTTCACGTTCGGGGCCGCCGGCACGGTCACCGGCTGGGTCGACAACGGCAGCGGCCTGTCCGCCGGTCGGAGCCGGATGTTCTACTCCGGCACGTTCGACCGCGCGCCGGTCGGCTCGGCGGCCACCTCGGCCACCTTCGACCTGTCGGCGAACCCGCAGGTGACCCTGCGGTTCGCGACGTCGTTCATCTCGCTCGAGCAGGCCCGGCGCAACCTCGACCTCGAGGTCACCGGCCGGAGCTTCGAGCAGATCGCCGCGGCCGCGACCACGGCGTGGAAGGACCGGCTGGCCCGGGTCGAGGTGAAGGGCGCGACCGAGACGCAACTGGTCACCCTCTATTCGAACCTGTACCGGCTCAACCTCTACCCGAACTCGCAGTCGGAGAACACCGGCACGGCCGCGAAGCCGCGCTGGCAGTACGCGAGTCCGGTGTCGGCGGCGACCGGCACGTCCACCCCGACGTCCACCGGCGCGAAGATCGTCGACGGTCAGATCTACGTGAACAACGGGTTCTGGGACACCTACCGCACGGTCTGGCCGGCGTACTCGCTGCTCTACCCGGACATCGCGGCGAAGATCGCCGACGGGTTCGTGCAGCAGTACCGCGACGGTGGCTGGATCGCCCGCTGGTCGTCACCCGGGTACGCGGACCTGATGACCGGCACCAGCGCGGACGTCGCGCTCGCCCAGGCGTACCTGAACGGGGTCAAGCTTCCCGACCCGCTCGGGGCCTACGACGCCGCGGTGAAGGACGCGACGGTGGCCTCCGGGCGCAGCGCCGTCGGCCGCAAGGGCATCGAGACGTCGCTGTTCCTCGGCTACACGCCGACCTCCACCGGCGAGTCGGTCTCCTGGGCCCTCGAAGGGTTCATCAACGACTTCGGCATCGGCAACATGGCCGCCGAGCTCGCCCAGGACCCGGCCACCCCGAAGGCGCGGCGGGAGCGGCTGAAGGAGGAGTCGAAGTACTTCCTGCAGCGCGCCCGCAACTACGTCAACCTGTTCGACACCAAGTCGAAGTTCTTCCAGGGGCGAACCGCGGCCGGCACCTTCCTCGACGGTGACCCGCTGGACTGGGGCGGCGTCTACACCGAGACCAACGGCTGGAACTTCGCCTTCACCGCCCAGCAGGACGGTCAGGGCCTGGCCAACCTCTACGGCGGACGGGCCGGACTGGAGAAGAAGCTCGACGAGTTCTTCGCCACGACCGAGAAGGCCGACCACCCCGGCGGGTACGGCGGCACGATCCACGAGATGCTGGAGGCCCGGGCCGTACGCCTGGGTCAGCTCGGCATGAGCAACCAGCCGTCGCACCACATCCCCTACATGTACGAGTACGCCGGCGCACCGGCCAAGACGCAGGCCCTCGTACGGGAGATCCTGCGGCGCCTCTACGTCGGCGCCGAGATCGGCCAGGGCTACCTGGGCGACGAGGACAACGGCGAGATGTCGTCGTGGTACCTGCTCAGCTCGCTGGGTCTCTACCCGCTGCGGGTCGGCTCGTCGGACTGGGTTCTCGGCTCGCCGCAGTTCACCCAGATGACCGTGCACCGCAAGAGCGGCGACCTCGTCGTCAAGGCGCCGGACAACAGCGTGCGGAACGTCTACGTGCAGGGCGTCAAGGTCAACGGGAAGACGCAGCGCGAGGTCTCCGTCGACTCCTCCGTCCTGAGCCGCGGCGGCACGATCGAGTTCCAGATGGGTCCGAAGCCGTCCTCGTGGGGCACCGGCAAGCACGACGCACCGGAGTCGCTGACCGAGGGCAGCGAGGTGCCCAAGCCGCTGCAGGACACCACCGGCCCCGGTCTCGGCACCGCCACCGCCAGTGGTGGGCAGGACGCGGCGAAGCTCTTCGACGACTCGTCGTCCACCCAGCTGACGTTCGCTGCCGGCACGCCGCAGGTGGACTGGAAGTTCCGGGGCGGCAAGCAGACCCCGACCTACTACACCCTCACCTCGGGTGCGGTCGCGGGCGACCCGGCCGACTGGAAGCTGCAGGGCTCCCGCGACGGGATCACCTGGACGACCGTCGACCGCCGCGGCGGCGAGACGTTCGCGTGGCGTAACCAGACCCGGCCGTTCAAGATCGACCGGCCCGGACGCTTCGCGCGGTTCCGCCTGGTCGTCACGAAGACCACCGGCGCCGCGCAGACGAATCTCGCCGAGATCGAGCTGCTCGCCGGCGGGGACGTCCAGCTCGGCGGCGGCGCGGTCGAGGTGACCGGGGTGGACAAGGTGCCGGCGCGGACCGGCTCCACGGTCTCGGTCCCGCTGGCCACCGTCACCGGCGGCACCGCGAGTGGCTACCAGGCCACGGTGGACTGGGGCGACGGCTCGCCGGTCACCGACGGCACCACGACGCTGGGCTCGCGGGCGGTCTACAACGTGAGCGGTTCGCACACGTACGCCAAGCCCGGTTTCTACCAGGCCGCCGTCACGGTGACCGACGGGACCAGCCAGGACTCCGCGACCGTCGGCGTCGAGGTGGGATACCTGCCGAAAGGCGGCCTGACCGCCGCGTTCGACACCGTCTGCATCGGTGACGAAGGTGTGCGGGCGGCGAACTGCGATGCCAAGGACTGGGCGTACGCCCGGGCCGCGCTCGAAGCGGGCGGCGTGACCCAGGGCCGGCGCACTCCGGTGCCCGGGACCGCGCTGCGGTTCACGCTGCCGACCACTCCGGCCGGGCAGCCCGACAACGCCACCGGCAACGGCACAACGATCGCGCTCGACCTGCCCGCCGACGCCAAGACCATCGCGTTCATCGGCGCCGGGACCCAGGGCGACCAGAGCACGACCGGCACGGCGAAGTTCAGTGACGGCAGCACCGCCCAGATCCCGATCCAGATGAGCGACTGGACTCTCGGCGGCGACCCCGACGGCACGCCCTCGTACGGCAACATCGTCGTCGCGAGGACCGCGTACCGGCTGCTCGGCACGGACCGGGACGACGCCCAGCCGTTCCTGTTCGCCACCGCGCCGTACCAGATCCCGGCGGGCAAGACGCTGGTCTCGGTGACCCTGCCGGCGCAGCCGGGCGACCCCCGCGAGGCCGGCCGGCTGCACGTGTTCGCCGTCGCCGACGACGGCACGCCGCACCCCGAGCTCGCCCTGACGGCCCCGAACGGCCAGACGGCCACCGCCGGGCAGGCGCTCGATGCCCAGCTCGGTGCGGTGACCGGCGGCGTCGGCAGCCACCAGGCCCGGGTTCAGTGGGGGGACGGCACGGTTCCGGAGGACGCCACGATCGACGCCTCCGGGACGATCGCCGGGAAGCACACCTACCTGCAGCCGGGCATCTACACCGTGCACGTCACCGCGTGGGACACCCTCGCCAGCGGCACGGCCACCTTCACGGTGACCGTGGGCAAGGCGTCCTCGGGCGCGGCCGTGACGACCACGGTCGAGCCGGCCGGGCGGCCGGCGCAGCCGGTGTACCACCCGCAGGTGAAGCTGTCGGTCACCGCCGGCCCGCGCGGCACGGTGATCACCGTCGATGGCACCGGGTTCGCGCCGAATGAGGCCGTCACGGCCGACTTCGGCGCCGGGCTGACCGCCACGACGCTGCACGCCAACGGCGACGGCGTCGTGCCGGGCGCGACCGTGAGCGTGCCGGGGGCGGCGGTGCCGGGTTCGACCGGCATCACCGTGGCCGGCGCCGACTCGGCGGCCCGGGTGGACCTGCCCTTCACCGTCACCCCGTAACACCGGAATGACCGAACCCGCCGGTGGGCGCTGCTCACCGGCGGGTTCGCCGTTTCCCGGGTGCCTCGTCAGGGGCAGGAGACTGTGCCGCCCAGGAGACTGTGCCGCCGGTGGGACGCCCCCGAAGGCCACCTGCCCGCCCTGCTTCAAAGCCTATCGAGCCGAGTGGATTAGCATGTCCTCGCCCCGCTGCGGGCGTGGGCCGGACTCGGGGAGAGACACATGAACATGACGACCAAGGTGGCCGTTCTGACGGCCGTCGCGGCGCTGGCGATCGGCGGCGCCGCGGGTTGCGCCAAAGAGGACAAAGGCGGCAAGACCGAGGGCGGCGTGGCGCTCGTCAAATCGGGGACGCTGACCACCTGCACCCACCTCCCGTACGCGCCGTTCCAGTCGAAGGACGCGGCCGGCAAGGTCGTCGGCTTCGACGTCGCGCTCGTCGACCTGGTCGCCACGAAGCTCGCGGTGACCCAGGCGATCGTGGACACGCCGTTCGAGGGCATCAAGTCCGGCGCCGACCTCAACTCCGGCAAGTGCGACGTGGCCGCGGCCGGCATGACCATCACCGATGAGCGCAAGAAGGTGCTGGACTTCTCCGACCCCTACTTCGACGCCACCCAGGCGCTCGCCACGCTCACCGGCAAGGAGGTCAAGACCCTCGACGAGCTCGCGGGCAAGCGCCTCGGCGTGCAGGGCGGCACCACCGGTGAGGACTACATCAAGGCCCAGGTCAAGGAGAAGAGCCTCAAGATCGAGGTGGTCTCCTACAAGGACCTCGCCGCGCTGCAGCAGGCACTCGTCACCAACCAGGTCGTCGGCGCGGTCAACGACCTGCCGGTCTGGAACGAGTACATCAAGGCCAACCCGGGCAAGGTCGTCGTCGCGGCCGGCTTCGACACCGGCGAGCAGTACGGGTTCGCCGTCAAGAAGGGCAACGCCGAGCTGCTGAAGGCGGTCAACGACGCCCTCTCCGCCGCGCGGGCCGACGGCACCTACGACAAGATCTACGCGGAGTGGATCGGCGAGAAGCCGGCCAGTTGATGACCCTGACACCCCGCCGCCGGCGACGCCTCGTCCGCGTCGCCGGCTACTTCCTCTTCGCGCTGGTGATCCTGGCTGCGGTGGGCTCCGCGGACTGGGGGCGCCTCTCCGATGCGTTCTTCCGGTCCGACGTCGCCGGGGGCATGTTCCCCGAAGCGATCACGGTCGCGCTGCGCAACACGATCCTCTACACGTTGCTGGCCTTCGTCTTCGGCCTGACACTGGGGCTCGTCCTCGCGCTGATGCGGCTGTCGACGATCCTGCCGTACCGGTGGTTCGCCACGGCGTACATCGAACTGTTCCGCGGCCTGCCCGCGCTGCTGGTGCTCTTCATGGTCGGGTACGGCGTACCGCTGGCCTTTCCCGACCGGGAGATCCCCGGCGGCGTCTACGGCTCGGTCACCGTCGGCCTCGGCCTGACCGCGGCGGCCTACATGGCCGAGACGCTGCGCGCCGGAATCCAGGCCGTCCCCAAGGGGCAGCTCGAGGCGGCCCGTACGCTCGGCATGTCGCACCCCCGCGCGATGATCTCGATCGTGCTGCCGCAGGCGTTCCGGATCGTCATCCCGCCGCTGACCAACGAGATCATCCTGCTGACCAAGGACACCTCCCTGGTGTACGTGCTCGGCGTGACCTCGTCGACGATCGAGCTGACCAAGTTCGCCGGGGACACACTGAACACCCGGGTCAACCCGACCCCGCTGGTGGTGGCCGGACTGCTCTACCTGGTCGTCACCCTGCCGCTGTCGCAGTTGGTCCGCGGGCTGGAACGCCGGGCCGCGAGGGAGAGGTGACCACGATGTCCACGATCGAGATCGGCGACCTGCACAAGTCGTTCGGCCGGCTCGAGGTGCTGCGCGGCATCGACCTGTCCGTCGAGCCGGGCGAGGTCGTCTGCGTCATCGGCCCGTCCGGCTCGGGCAAGTCCACCCTGCTGCGCTGCGTCAACCTGCTGGAGGAGCCGACGTCGGGCTCGATCCGGGTGGCCGGCGTCGAGGTGACCGACCCGGACTGCGACATCGACGCCGTACGTCGCGGCATCGGCATGGTCTTCCAGCAGTTCAACCTCTTCGGCCACCTGACCGTTCGGGAGAACGTGACCATCGCCCAGCGCCGCGTCCTCAAGCGCGGCCGCGCCGAGGCGAACCGGATCGCGGCGGACAACCTCGACCGGGTCGGCCTCTCCGACAAGGCCGACGCGTACCCGGCGCAGCTTTCCGGCGGGCAGCAGCAGCGCGTCGCCATCGCCCGCGCCCTGGCGATGGACCCGCAGCTGATGCTCTTCGACGAGCCGACCAGCGCGCTCGACCCCGAACTGGTGGGGGAGGTGCTCGCGGTCATGCGCGGCCTGGCCGCCGAGGGCATGACCATGCTCGTGGTGACGCACGAAATGGCGTTCGCCCGCGAGGTCGCCTCCCGGGTCGTCTTCATGGACGCCGGCGTGGTCGTCGAGGAGGGCCCGCCCGCCGAGGTCTTCGGCAGTCCGCGCGCGGACCGCACCCGCGAGTTCCTGCACCGGGTGCTCGAGCCGACCCGGGTCAGCGAGACCGAGATCGGCGCCCACCTGGCGGACTGACCACCGACGGTCACCGTGCCCGCACGGCATCCCGATCAGATCGATCTCTGGGCGGTCGAGTTGTTGCAGGTCCAGATCTGCACCTTGGTCTTGTCCGCCGGTGCCGGCGTCGAGACGTACCGCCACTGCTTGGCCTGGGAGCTCGCCACGGTCGCGGCCGAGAGGGGCTGGGTGTACTCCAGCTCGAAGCCGTCGGCGCCGGAAGACCGCGCCCTGGTACGGCCGATCGGGAATGTCGATGCGGGTCGTCGGCGCAGGCACGCCACCACCGGTAGAAACGGTCTCTCGGTCGACGACAACGAGCACATGCTTGGTCCAGGTCGAATGCAGCGGTGGCTACGTCCTTGTCGAGACGAAGAAACCAGATGGCGCTCGTGACGCCTGTTGGGCCGGCCCGCGGGATTTCTGGCCGGGTCGGAAGTCGGCTACCTCACAACAGCGCGATTCCGGTGGATATAACGCTGCCCACCATTTCCTCGCTACCCGGGGCTGAGCAGGAGGAACGCATTTACAGTTCTGCTCAGCAGGGCTGGTCCGGCGGTGATGGCAGAGCCGTCGACCATTCGTAGGGCGGATCCCTCCACCGTGGTGGATAGTTCGGCGACAGGAGTACCCGATGGCTATCTTGAAACCGGCTGACATCGCCCAAAGCGCCGTGGCGACCGGGGCGGCGAAGGCCGGAGAACGCTGGGACAAGGTGCTGGTCGCCTCGTTCCTCGCCGGGGCTTACATCGCGTTCGGCGGGCTCGTCGCCCTGGTCACCTCGGCCGGGCTGGATCCGAAGACGTGGGGTGGTTTGCCCACCCTGATCACCGGCGTGACGTTCACCCTCGGGCTGGTGCTCGTGCTGATCGCCGGCTCCGATCTGCTGACCGGCAACATGCTTCTCGTGCCGATCAGCGCACTGGACGGCAAAGTGCGATTCGCGAACATCATCAAAAATTTCATCCTGGTCGCCATCGGTAATCTGGCGGGCGCGGTGTTCGTCGCCTTCTTCCTGGCCGTGCAGACCGGCGTCGTCGGGCACGGCGGCAGTGGCGGCTCGGGCGGCATCACGTACGAACGTCTGGCCGCGATCGCCTCCGCCAAGGGGATCAGCGAAACCGACTGGCAGGTCTTCCTGCGCGCCGTCGGCTGCAACTGGCTGGTGTGCCTGGCCGTCTGGATCTCGCTCGCGGCCGACTCGGTCGCCAGCAAGGTCCTCGGCGTCCTCTTCCCCATCACGGCGTTCGTCGCGATGGGCTTCGACCACGTCGTGGCCAACATGTTCTTCCTGCCGGCCGCCATCTTCGCCGACGTGCCCAACCTGACCTGGGCCGACACCGGCCGGAACCTGGGCTTCGCGTTCCTGGGCAACCTCGTCGGCGCGGTCGTCTTCGTCGCCACCACCTACTGGTACCTGTACCTGCGCAACGAACCCTCGGTGGAACTCAAGCCCGACACGGTCAAACTCGTTCGGTAGCGGCCGCTGCGCCCCCGCCCGTCGAACTGTGCGAAACCCTCGACGAGGGCGGGATCACCGGAGCGGAT
>DASRYP010000265.1:0-3108 GCA_035687165.1 Actinoplanes sp.
GTGCAGCCGCACGATGCCGCGGCGGTCGTCGAGCCCGGCCGGCCGCTGGGTCACCGTCAGCGTCAGTTCCTCATCCACGCGCGAAGGCCCCCGTCGGTAGATCGTCCTGGATCCGATGGTCCACGCTACTGCCGAAAGCTCCTGAGAGGTTTCACAGGCACCGCTCAGACGTATCCGGCTAGCTTTCATGCATGTCATGGTCGAGCCGGCTCCGCCGCGCATTACCCCGGCCCACCCGCGGCCGCGTCATCGCCGGGTCGGCCGTCCTCGTGCTGGTCGCCGGGCTGGTGGGCTGGGCCGTGTGGCCCGAGCGCACGGGCTGGACGTCCCAGGACGAGATGATCACGGTTGTCACCGGGCCCGAGCGCAACGAGAACGTGCGCCTGGACTCCCGGCTCTACCTGCCGCGCGACCGCGCCGGCCGGGTGCCCGCCGTGCTGCTCGCGCACGGGTTCGGCGGCACCAAGGAGTCGGTCAGCAGCGACGCCGAGTCGCTGGCCGACCGAGGTTACGCCGTGCTCACCTACACCGCCCAGGGCTTCGGGCGCAGCGGCGGCCAGATCCACCTCGACAGCCCCGACTACGAGGTCCGCGACGCGCAGGGCCTGCTCGACTGGCTCGCCGCCCGGCCCGAGATCCGCGTCGACGCGGCCGGTGACCCGCGGGTCGGCGTGGTCGGCGGGTCCTACGGCGGGGCGCTCGCGCTGATGCTCGCCGGGCAGGACCCGAGGGTCGACGCGATCGTCCCGTCGATCACCTGGAACGACCTGACGAACGTCTTCCTGCCGCAGGCGGCCGACGCCCCGGCGCCCGGTGTCTTCAAGAAGGGCTGGGCCGGGGTCTTCTTCGGCAATGGGGGCGCGGCGCCGGAGGGCGCTCAGGCTCCGCCGGCGGGGGCCACCGGCAACCCGGCCTGCGGACGGTTCGCGGCCGACGTCTGCGCGGCCTACCTCGACGTGGCCACCACCGGCGATCCGGACGAGAAGACGCTGGAGCTGTTGCGCCGGTCGAGCCCGGTGGCGACGGCCGGTCGGATCAAGGCGCCCACGCTGCTCGTCCAGGGCGAGGTCGACACGCTCTTCCCGCTCAGCGAGGGCGACGCGAACGCGCGGGCCATCGCGGCGGCGGGCACCCCGGTGCGCGTGGCCTGGTTCACCGGCGGCCACGACGGCGGCGCCGGGCCGCAGACCGACCAGGACAGGGTGAAGTTCCTGACCATGCAGTGGCTCGACCACTACGTCAAGGGTGCCGGCGAGGTGCCGTCCGACAGCTTCACGTACTCGCGGGTCGCGGGCTTCAGCGCGCTCGACCGGGGGCTTGTCACGAACGGGTACTCCGACGAGATCTACCCGGGGCTGAGCGGGACCGGAAACACCCGGCTGGAGCTCGCGGGGCCGGCGCAGCCGATCGCCAACCCGCCGAACGGCAACCCCGGCGCGATCTCGTCGCTGCCGGGCACGGGTGGGCGCCTCACCCAGTTGCTGGCCGGGGTCGTGGCCGACATCCCGGGCCAGCACGCGACCTTCGAGACCGCGCCGGTGACCTCGGCGATCGACGTGGTGGGGTCGCCCACCGTACGGTTGCGGGCCGCCTCGCCGACCGGGGCGGCCACCCTCTTCGTGAAGCTCTACGACGTCGACCAGTCGGGCGCCGAGACGCTGAGCGCCGGTCTGGTCGCCCCGGTGCGGCTCGCCGGCCTGCCCGAATCGATCGACCAGGCCGAGGAGCGCACGATCCGGCTGCCGGGAATCGTCCGGCGCATCGAGTCCGGTCACACCGTGCGGATCGTCGTCGCCACCACCGACCAGGCCTTCCTGTCGCCGGTGCGGCCCGCGACGTACACGGTCCAGGTGGCCTCGGCGCTGGAGTTGCCGACCGTGGTGGGCACGCCGATCGCCAACCCGCAGACCATCTGGCGGTACGTGCTGGCCGGCCTGCTCGTGGCGATCGCGCTGGGACTCGCGGTGGTGCTGCTCGTGCGCCGGAGCCGGCTGCGGCGTCGGCAGAACCCCACCCAGCCCGAGTACGCGGAGACGCCGCTCGTGGTCCGCGGGCTGCGCAAGGCGTACGCGGACGGGTTCGTCGCCGTCGAGGAGATCAGCTTCACCGTCGAGCGGGGCCAGGTCGTCGGCCTGCTCGGCCCGAACGGCGCGGGCAAGACCACGACGCTGCGGGTGCTGATGGGCCTGACCATGCCGACCGCGGGCGAGGCCCTGGTCTTCGGCCACCGTCTGGTGCCCGGCGCCCCGGTGCTGTCCCGGGTCGGCGCGCTGGTCGAGGGACCGGGGTTCCTGCCGCATCTGACCGGTCTGGAGAACCTGCGGGCGTACTGGAAGGCGTCCGGACGGCCGTGGGCGGACGCGCGCTTCGACGAGGCGCTGGAGATTGCCGGGCTGGGTGACTCGATCCATCGGCGGACCAAGAAGTACAGCCACGGCATGCGTCAGCGGCTCGCCATCGCCCAGGCCATGCTCGGCCTGCCCGAGCTGCTGGTGCTCGACGAACCGACGGACGGGCTCGACCCACCACAGATCGCCGAGATGCGGCGGGTGCTGAAGCGTTACGCCACCGACGGCCGGGCAGTGCTGGTCTCGAGCCACCTGCTCGCCGAGGTGGAACAGACCTGCACGCACGCCGTCGTGGTCAACAAGGGCCGGATCGTCGCGTCCGGTCTGGTCGACGACATCGTCGGCGACTCCCCGTCGGTGCAGCTCGAGGTCTCCGACGTGCCCGCCGCCGAGCTGGTGCTCGACGGGCTGGGCGTGCGCTCGGTGACGCCCGACGGGCCGTCCGGGCTGATCGTCGACATGAACGGCACGCCGCGTTCCGAGGTGGTGGCGTCGCTGGTGCGCGCCGGGATCGCGGTCGACCGGGTGGTGCCGCGCCGGCGGCTGGAGGATGCCTTCCTCGCTCTCGTGGGGGAGAACTCGCGGGGGAGCGGAGACCGATGAGCGTTACTACCGAGTCCGGGGCCGTCGGCTACCGGCCGTCGCGCACCCTGCCGATCTGGGCCGAGGTGCGGCGCCAGGCGTCGCGCCGGCGCACCCAGCTCGCCCTGGGTTTCATGGTCGCCCTGCCCCTGATCATCCTCGCCGCCTTCGAGTTCGG
>DASRYP010000266.1:0-8114 GCA_035687165.1 Actinoplanes sp.
GCCGAGCACCGCCGCCACATGATCGCCGAACAGCCGCTGTGTGTCTGGCATCTCACCCTGCAGTACAACCAGGGTGACCGTCGCCAGTTGGATCGCAACCGTCAGCAGTGTCTGCGGCCTCTGACTCGGGCCGGAGAAATCCAGGAGGAATCCATCGTCCACTTCACGCAGGTGATTGCGGTACAAGTCGAACCAGCCACCGTGCAGGGCGCCCGACCCCGTCCGATACGACGGATAAGCAGTCACCCCAAACGCCTGCTCAATCCGGTCCTGAGCGGAAGGCCAGCCGATCTGACGCCGCCCCGGGATGGTGTCAAGATCAATCCCAGCTGCCTGGGCAGTGTTCTCGATCGAGCGGCGTATCCGTGTTTCGACCGGCAGCTCAGGTCCCCCGGCGGCGGCCCGCCAGCGTTCGATCACCTTGAGGAACTCGCGTTCCGAGATCAAGCTGTCGTACAGGAAGGCTCGGTGCCGAGAGCCTTGCTCATCGTCGCCGCACAGGTACGCGACGTTCGCCAGCGTTTCGGTGACTTGACGGACCAAACCGAGCTGCTGGCGCCCCTTCCCTACGCACACGTCGGCGAGCAGATCCAGACACAGCTTGGCCGCGCGCACCATCAGCCCACGGCGGATGGCGGCGTTGATCTGCAAGGGCGCGAACTGTGATTCCGTGATGACCGCCTGAACAAGGCCGATGGCGCTCTTCAGCAGTTCGACTCCGGCATGGATGAACGGATGCTCGTCAGCGGCCTCCTGCAGGAGGGGCCAGTCGGGCTCGAACACCGTCGGGGGAGCAGGAGCTCCGGGCTGGTACGGATCGGACACGGCGCCGAGAGTACCGCCGCGGTGATGCGAGTTTCCAGGCAAGATCGGGTTCGCGGCTGGGCGGCTGCTCCCCCTTCGCACCAGGGTTGATTGTCCCCGGGTCGAGCGCATGTTCCCATAGCCGGATGTCCGTGACGCCCCCACCATTCGATTTGAGCCTGCCGCACCCGTTGTCAGGTATCACCACCGTCAAACACACCCCGGCAACTGGACACGTAGAGATCACACGAACCGATGGGGTGACGTTTCGCGGTGACATCGGAGTAACCGACGCCTACGACTCCATTCGCGAATCTTTGTTCGATCTTCGCACCTCGACGCTACAGGTAGCACTGCAGAGTGGAGTCGTCCTCACGATGGAGATCGGAACAATGCGAGCCTCGGCCGATCGGCCGGTGATCTACCTCGATCAGAACCACTGGATCGACGTCGCTCGGTACTGTATCGACTCGCCCGGATTATCCGACGACCGCAAGCGAGTCTGCCGCAGAATCACCGAACTCGCGGCTGCCAGGAAGATCATTGTGCCGGTGTCAGCCGCGCACCTGACCGAAATCGCGAAGAAGGCCGGCCGCCAGCGTCGCGACGTCGCGCAAGTGATGGTTGCGACGTCTCGGGGGTGGCAAATGACGAGCCCATTGCGCGTACGGGCACACGAGCTTCGGCAGATCTTCGGCTCTGAGCCTGAAGGCCTCGGCAAATCTGAGGTGTTCTCCCTTGATCCCCATGCCTTGTGGAGTGATCACGCCCAACAGCACCGAGCCGTCCGTCCCGATGCCGCCCTCCCGGCAGAGATACAACGGCTGATTGCGCGGATGTCCTGGGCGGAGGCCATGGTGGAGATCTTCGTCGACCGAGAACGATCAGTTTCTGATATGGGGCAGGAGCTGGCGGATAAGTGGGCCATCTCTTTCCAAGAGCTCGCGGTTCACGTTCGTGGCAACCCCAAAGCTCGTCTGTACTTGCGCGACGTGACCAAGGTGCGTGTGCTCACCGACATCCAGCACGAGATGGTGCTTGCGGCCCACTCATCCGGTTTGACGCCTCTTGAGTTCCAGAAGTGGTGGAGCACACGAGCCGATGAAGACATCGCGTCCATGCCGATGCTCGGACGTATCCGGGAACTGGTGCATGTACGCGTATCCAACGCTGACGACAAGTGGCACCGCAACGACCTCAACGACACCTTGTTCCTGTGCACGGCCGCCGGGTACGCCGACATCGTGGTCGGCGAGAAGAAGATGACTACTTACCTCGGGCGGGTGCACCGCTCGGTCAGGCCGGGGGCACAGCTGTTCCGCCGGCTGGAGGATGCGCTTGCGGCTATCGAAGCGGCCGCCACCTGACGACAGATTGCTGTCACCGATTCGCTCGGTTGCCCCGCCGCGAGGAGGTGGCTCCCAGCCTCACATAGGCCACCGGCGCCGGGCGGCGGCGCCGGCCCTCGGCGGGCGCGACGGCACGAGCACATCGGACAAGGGCCGCCGCGGTGATCCCTCGGCGGCGCGTCCGTAGCCGATCCGCAGGACCATCTGTGCGAACAGACCGGAGCCGGGCTCGATGAGCAGGCGGCGTACCCAAGGCACCTCGACGGGCTGGCTGATCGGCGTCGTCGCAAGGTCCTGCCACGTAGCCGTGAGAAGGACCCGCTGCAGGGCCTGACCGGCGCGCACCCAATCCACCCGCCGATCACCATCGGTGGCAAGGATCAGGATCGTCGGATAGGGCTCGAACGGCTCGCCGGTCCGCTGCTGCGCCGACGCTTCGGTGAAGTCGCGCATCGGCACGGATTCCAGCGCGTCCCACGGTCCGGCGGCCCGCAGGGGGACGCCGTCGTTCCGTACGCTGTCGCCGGTCCATCGGGCGAGTTCGTCGCGGTAGCCAGGACGCCGCCGCAGCTCCGCGTCCGCGAACCTGGCCAACCGGAGCACGGCATCACGGCCGGTCGGGTTGGCGGTGGCGAGCACGGCGCCCTCGCGGCGAGCGGCATCGCGAAGCCGATCGAGCGCAGCGCGCGGGACGGGTATCTGAGCGAACGGCCATCTGTTGGTGTGCCGATGCGGCACGGCGGCCGCGAGGGCTTCCGCGGCCCGGGTGACCGGCGAGGGGCGAGTGGCGATCACCCGGGCGATCAGATCGGGATCGTCAGGTTCGGGGAACAAGGTGAAGTCGGAGCGGTAGCCGCTGCTCCGGATGGCGAGGCGCAGCGTGAACACGGCGGCGCCCACGCTGATGAGCTGCTCACGCCCATCCGGATCGAGCACGTGCAGACGACGGGACGGGTCGGCGTACACGTCGACGCGTCCGCCCCGGACCTGGAACTTCCACGGCTGGCTGTTGTGCAGGGACGGTGCTGTCGTCGCGGTGCGCACACAGTCGAGCAGGACCTGCCGAACCGGCGGCGTGATTGTCGTGGTCATCGTTCCTCCTCACATCGCCGACGCGTGCCCGGTCGACGCCGTCATGGTGTCGGCGGTGACTGGCCATCCGGTGGGGATCAGCACCGTCGGGCTGGTCTTGCGCGCCCCCGCGTAGGCCTCCCGGGCACTGCAAAGGAGCTCGGCGAAGCTGCCGCTGCGGCCGATCCCGGCGACCATGAGGCGGCTTCGTCGCAGCGCACGTTCGATGGTGTACGCCACCTCGAAGTCGTTCACGATGAGCGGCTCGACCGGCACCCCGGGGAACCTCTTGATCCAGCCGGCCACCGCCGCGGCCAATGCCTGCTCAGCGGCCGCTCGTTCCTCGGCATACGCACCGGGCTGCACCGCGGGCGGGACGCCGTCCGCGGCGCCGGGCCGCGTCCACATGTGCATCGCGGTGAGCGGAGCCTTGGCCAGGGCAGCCCGCTCGAAAGCAAACCCGAGCGTGGCATCGCACTCCGGCCGGGCCGAGGTCGCCACGACGATCGGTCCTTCGGACGGCGTCGTGCCGCGATAGACGAGCAGCGGGCAGGCGCTGTGGTAAGCCAGATAGGCGGTGGTCGACCCCCAGGCCGGTCGGGTGTATGCCTCGTCGCGGTGTCCCAGCACGAGCAGTCGTGCGCGTCCAGAAAGCTGGGTCAGCAGGTTGGCGGCGCCCCCGTCGAGCAGTTCGGTGCCGACTGGCAGATCCGGCGCGGTCAGCCGGGCGCGGCTGGCGACCAGGTCGAGCAGCCGCTGGGCGTCATCGCGAGACGGCACGGTCCCCCGGCCGCGGTAGGCGCCGGTGTACCGGCCCGGCCAGACATGCACGATGAGGAGCGGGGCTCGATACAGGACCGCTTCCGCAACCGCGAGATCGATCAACGCCGGGCTGTTGCGCGAGCCGTTGACACCGACCATGACCGGCCGGTTCCGGAGTGTCGACACATCGCTGGGCATAGTCGCAACGTAGGCGCGCAGGAGCGGCCCGCGTCACGGGCTGTAGGCACCATCGGTCGGGCCGTTCGGCCCTGCCGTCCGAGCGTCCCGCCTCGAGCGGGACTTTCGTCCTTTCCAGATCAGGGCCATCGCCTCGGGACTCCGTCCGCCGACCGGCGCAGGCTCAGGGCATAGACATCGATGAGGGAGGACACCATGACAACCATCGGCCGGGGTACTGCCGCTCACCTGGAGCACGTCGAGGCTCCCGGCTCCATGCTCACCAAGGCCGCCGCGAGGGCGCTGGCCGTGCTGCGCATCTCGACCGGCTTCGTCTTCCTGTGGGCGTTCTTCGACAAGACCTTCGGCTGGGGCTTCGCCACCCCGGCGGAACGCGCCTGGACCAACGGCGGCTCGCCCACCAAGGGCTTCCTGTCCGGCGTCGAGGTCGGCCCGAGCTGGCTGCAGACCTTCTTCCACAACATCGCCGGCGACCCGTGGGCCGATTGGCTGTTCATGCTCGGCCTGCTCGCCATCGGTCTCGCCTTCATGCTCGGCATCGGCATGCGTCTTGCCGCCGGCGCCGGCGCGCTCATGATGCTGCTCATGTGGGCTGCCGAGTGGCCGCTCGACAAGACCACCGCCGCCGGCGAGCCCAGCATGTCGACCAACCCAATCGTCGACTACCACATCATCTACGGCCTCACCGGCATCGTTCTGGCCCTGACCTACGCCGGGCACACCTGGGGCCTGGGCAGGTGGTGGGCGTCCCTGCCCCTCGTCCAGAAGAACCGCTGGCTCATCTGACGCCATGCGCACCCATCGACGGGACACCCTCGCCCGGCCGCAGCCACTGCGGCCGGGCGACCCGGCGTCCCGCATCGCCGTGCAGGACTTGAGCAAGACGTACGGGCGAGTCCGTGCCGTCGACCAGGTGAGCTTCTCCGTCAGCGACGGTGAGATCTTCGCGTTGCTCGGTCCCAACGGTGCCGGCAAGACCACCATCGTGGAGATCCTCGAGGGCTATCGCACCCGTGATACCGGCACCGTCGAAGTTCTCGGAGTCGATCCCTCGACTGGCGGATCGGCCTACCGGGCGCGCATAGGGGTGGTATTGCAATCCGCGGGGTTCGAGGAGGAGTTCACCGTTCGGGAGCTCGTTCGCCTCCAGTGCGGCCTGTTTCCCCGCCGCCACGATCCCGATGAGCTGATCGATCTGGCCGGTCTCGGCGACAAGCGGACGACGCGGGTGAAGGGCCTGTCCGGCGGACAGCGACGCCGCCTGGATCTCGCGCTCGGCCTCGCGGGCGCCCCCGAGGTGCTCTTCCTCGACGAGCCCACGACCGGCTTCGACCCGGCAGCCCGACACCACGCTTGGGACCTGGTGGCCCGGCTGCGCGAACTGGGCACGACGATCCTGCTCACCACCCACTATCTCGAGGAGGCGCAGCGTCTCGCCGACCGGGTCGGCGTCCTTCGCGGAGGTCGGCTGCTGACGATCGGCACGCCGGACGAGCTGCGCGCGGACAGCGGACTGCCCACCGTCATCAGCTTCCGTCTGTCGTCTTCGCCCGGTATGCCGACGACGAGCGCTCCGCCGGAGATCCATGGGGATCGCGTACGCGTCGCCTCTCGAGATCCGGTGGCGGACACCTGCCTGCTGACTCGGTGGGCGGAGAGCCACCGCATCGCGCTTCTGGACTTCGCGGTCACCCCGCCGACGCTCGAGGACGCCTACCTCGCGCTGACCGAGGAGGCGACCGATGCTTGACGCGACCGTCCGGTCGCCGAAGCCACTTCCGGCATTGACCGGTCACGCCGTACGCGCTTTCCTCCGCAACCCGCTGGCCGCCTTCTTCACACTGGCTTTCCCGCTTGCCTTCCTGGTCATCGTGAGCGCTGTCGTCGGCGACGCGACCACCGAGCAAGGCGTACCGGTGACGCAGTTCCTCGTCGCGCCGTTCGCCGTCTTCGGCGTGGCCCAGGCGTCTTTCACGGTGGTCGCGGTCGACACGGCCGTCCTTCGCGAGAACGGCGTACTCCTGCGGCTGCGCGCCGCCCCTGTCCCGGCCGGAGCCGTGCTCGCCGCACGCATCGGCGCCTCGGCCGCCGCTGCCGGCTCCGCTGTCCTGCTGCTGACGATCGTGGGGGTGCTCGCATACGACGTTCGGGTCGTGTGGAGCAAAGTCCCGGCCCTGCTGATCACACTGTCGCTCGGCATCGCCTGCTGCGCCGCTCTGGGCATCGCCCTGGCCTCCTCGGTCCGCACCGTCACGGCCACCCAGGCACTGGCGCAAGGCGTCCTGATCTGCCTGGCGTTCGTCTCCGATGTGTTCATCGTCGATGCCGACCTGCCGCGGCCGCTGGAGATGCTCGGATCGGCTCTGCCGCTGAAGCACCTCGCCCTGGCGACAGCCGAGACCTTCCGCCCCGGCGCGGGTGCCGGTCTCTCCCCCGGGCATCTCGCCGTGCTGACCGTCTGGACCGTCGCGGGCGTCATCGTCGCGCGACGACGGTTCGGCTGGGCGCCTCGTGGGCTCAGCTCCGGGCCGGCCGCGGCAGAGACGACCGGCGGTCCGGCACGGGTGCAGCTCTCGGCGCCGCTGGAGCGCAGCCCCAGGTCGCCGTCGGCATTGCTCGGCGGTCAGATCTCGTACGCGTTGCTCGGCATTCGCCGTGACGTGCTCTCGGTGTTCTTCGCGGTGGTGTTCCCCGCGTTGCTGCTCGCTCTGTTCCCCACCGTGTTCGGCGACGCCCGGACACGCGGTCTGAGCACGGCGCAGTATCACTTCGCGAGCCTGATCGCTTACACGGTCGCAGTCACGGGCTATGTCGACATGCCGGAGGGCTTGGTCGGTGCTCGCTCGGCCGGCGTGCTCAAGCGGCTCCTCGGCACTCCCCTGCCGTTCGGCGCGTACGTCGCGGGCCGGGTATGTGCAGCCTTGCTCACCGCGCTGCTCAGCGGCGTGGTGCTCGCCGTCGTGGGCCTCGGCTTCCTCGGCGTACGCCTTGAGCCGGCCCGCCTGCCCGCAGTCCTCCTGACGGTGCTTCTCGGCTCGCTGTGCTTCTCGGCGCTGGGGCTGTCCGTGGCCGCCCTGCTGTCGCGGGCACGGTCGCTGGTCGCCGTCACGCTCGGAACGTTGCTGCCCCTCTGCTTCCTGTCGGAGATCTTCGTGGTCGGCGACCGGCCACTGCCCGACGCGGTCACCACGGTCGCCGACGTCCTCCCGCTGCGGCACTTGCTGCAGGCGCTGCTCACCGCGACCCGACCGGACGGGGGCGGGTCCGGATTCGCCTGGGAACACCTCACCGTGGTGGCCGCGTGGACGCTGCTCGCCCTCACCGTGGCGCGTCGCCGACGTACCGCACTCACCTGAGCCGTTGGACCTCGACCTCGGAGGGCTTCCGGCCCTGCCCGGTCCGGCCGCGCGGAGGTGTGCTGGAGGAAACCCCGGGAGGTGTCATGAACCGCTATCCCGTGCGGGTCGAAGCCAGGCACGACGAGCCGCTGAGCCGATGGCTGTGGCTCGTGAAATGGATCCTGCTCGTCCCGCACTATCTCGCTCTGCTGGTGCTCGCTACCGGCTCGGTGGTGCTCACCCTGGTGGCCTATCTCGCGGTGCTGTTCACCGGCCACTACCCCGCCGCCGTCCGCGCGTACAACCTCGGTGTCCTGCGCTGGAGCTGGCGCGTCGGTTACTACGGCTACCAGGTGCTCGGCACCGACCGCTACCCGCCGTTCACCCTTGCCGACGTGCCCGACTACCCCGCACGCGTACGGCTGGACGACAGCCGCGACCCACTGCCACGATGGCTGCCGCTGGTGGCCTGGCTCTTCGCCGTTCCTCACATCGTGATCGTCGCCGCCCTCAACGGATCCGTGACATGGACGCCGGCCGCGCCCATCGGCGTGGTTTCGGCCGCGCTGTTGATCGCCGGAGTCGCTTTGCT
>DASRYP010000267.1:0-4358 GCA_035687165.1 Actinoplanes sp.
AGGACGTGCCCCCTTGCGCCGTACCGCAACGCTCCTGGCCGCGGCGGCACTCGCCGTGACCACCGTGGCCGCGTGCTCCAGTGACCCCGTCGCCGAATCGACCGGCGGCGAGACCCAGCAGATCACCCATGCGATGGGGACCACCACCGTGCCCGCGCACCCGAAGCGGGTCGTCGTGCTCGACACCGACAAGGTCGACACCGCGATCAGCCTCGGCGTACCCCTGCTCGGCGCGACCCAGCCGCCGGAGGTTGACACCTTCCCGGCGTACCTCGGTGAGCTGAGCTCGGTGCAGAACGTCGGCGAGATCTCCGAGCCCGACCTCGAGGCGATCGCCGCGCTCAAGCCCGACCTGATCCTGGGCAGCAAGTTCCGGCAGGAGAAGTTCTACGACGAGCTGACGGCTATCGCGCCGACCGTCTTCACCGAGCGCGTCGGCATCACCTGGAAGGAGAACTTCCTGCTCGACGGCAAGGCTCTCGGCCAGGAACAGAAAGCCAAGGACCTGCTCAACCAGTACGAGACCCGCGCCAAGGACCTGGGCAAGAAGATCCCGGACGCGGCGAACGTCAAGGTCTCCATCGTACGGTTCATGCCCTCGGAGATCCGGGTCTACGGGCCCGAAGGCTTCAGCGGCATCGTCGTCGGCGACGTCGGCCTGGGTCGCCCGGAGCGCCAGCAACTCGCGAACAAGGACGACAAGCGCTTCGACAAGGTCAGCCCCGAGCGGATCGCCGACCTCGACGGCGACGTCATGTTCGTGACCGCGCAGGGCCCGACCGCCGAGGCCCAGAAGAAGAAGATCGTCGACGGCAACCTGTGGAAGGAACTGTCGGCGGTGAAGGCCGGCAAGGCGTATGACGTCCCGGCCGAGGTGTGGATGACCGGCATCGGCGTGACCGCGGCCGGCAAGATCCTCGACGACATCGAGAAGAACCTGCGGAAGTCCTGAAATTTGTGGCCCCGAGACGTCCGTCTCGGGGCCTAGCCTTCCCGCGCCACCGGCGCCTGGTCAGCGTCGGCGTCGATCAGTGCGGCGGGGACGTTCGCGCCGCACACCTCGCGGATAGCCGCCTCACGCGTCCGCGATGAGGGCGCGGAGATCCGGTGAGCGCACCTCGAAGATCTCGAAGAGGCCGACCGCCCGCAGGGCCGGCGTGAGCGCCCGCAATTGGGCGACGACCTCGTCGTACTCCGAGGTCCCCGGTTCCAGCTTTGCGAGATTCTGAGCAGTGGCGATGAAGGCGGCGACCGTACCCTTACGGACTTGCACGTCGTCACTCACGACGAGCACGTCGGCATTGTCGGGGATCATGTCTTCGGGGCGTACGACGTTGTTGCCGTTACCTTTTACCATCAATTTCTGCTCTCTGTGAACATGTGGATACTCGTTCAGTGAAGCCCGTCAGCACTTCGTCGTAAACGTTGCCCTAGGCTACCGTTCACCCGGCGATGTGATCACGGCGGTGGAGGACTTCCGCGGCGCGTTGTCGTCCTGGCCGCCGGATGTCCGCTCGGTCAGCTGGCGGACATCGAGGACCGTACGACGACCACCGGGCAGCCGGCGTGGTGCAGCACCGTCTGGCTGACGGATCCGAGCAGCAGTCCGGCGAATCCGCCGCGGCCCCGAGCCCCGGTCACCACCAGTTGAGCGTCCTGCGATCGCTCGATCAGAGCCGCCGCCGCTCGCCCACGAACGGTCTCCTGCCGGATGTCCACCTCCGGATACCGTTGCGCCCAGCCGGCCAGCGACTCGCTCAGGACACGCCGTTCGGCCCCCTCGAGCCTGCCCGGCTCATTCGCCAACGGCAGCAGATCCTGCTGGCTGGCGGAGTCGAAGGCACCCCACGCGTGAACCGCGGTGAGGCTCGTCTTACGCCGTGCCGCCGCTTCGAGGGCGAAGCCGACCGCGGACTCTGATCCGGGCGAGCCGTCGACACCCACGACCACGGGGCCGGTGGTACGTCCCGGGCCGCGGACCACCAGGACGGGGCAGTCGGCGTGGGCCGTGAGGTGCAGAGCGACCGAGCCCAGCACCAGGCTGCCGAACCCGCCCAGCCCTCGGTTGCCGACCGCCAGAAGCACGGCATCGCGGGACTCGCCGAGCAGCACCGGCGCCGGTGCTCCGTCGACCAGCGCCGCGGTCGCGTGAACGCCGGGCGCGGCCTTCTCCGCCTCGATGATGGCGTCGGCCAGGATACGTTCGGCGAACGTTCGCATGCCGGTGTCCGACGGTCCGTCGACAGCGGGGCCGACAGCCACGCCCAGCGATGGCCAAATGAATGCGTGCACGACACGCAGCGGACGCCCCCGCTCGACGGCTTCGCAAGCGGCTGCCTGGACCGCGGAAAGGCTGCCTGCCGATCCGTCCACACCCACGACTATTGCGGCTCCGGCTCCGGAACTCATCGACGACCTTCTCACGTTGTTGCCGTTCGGCCGCCTGCTGGTCACGCTCGGCCGCCGACTCGACAGGACCGTCTCCTCCCCGGAATGTATCGGGACCGAAGTGTCCGGAAGGCCCGAAAGCCAGAGTTGGTCAACGCTCCCGCGCGGCGACCTGCGAAACCGGGGTCCCGCACCAGCGGGGCGCGGGCCGGGCGGGGCCCGCGCCGCAGCGAATCATCGTGGTCGCGCGGCGGGTCGGTGGGCGTATGTTGAACCTGGCCAGGTCGCCGTAGGTGCCCGGATCTCGTGCAGAGATCACGTTCGGCAACGCCGCGGATCACCACACCCCGATCAGATCGTCGCCGTGCCCGCCGGTGTATTCGTCACCAGAGCCGCCGGTGCGGTTGAAGGAGAAGACATGGTGGAATCCGGCACGCGGACGTCTGTACCGCAGAGTGGGCCCGGCTCCGCGTCGATGGATGTGGCGGGAGCGCTCGGTGGGTTGGGTGTCGGCTCCCGTGGTCTGTCGGCCGACGACGCGGCGGCGCGGCTTGAACGCGACGGACCCAACGCATTGCCGGTGGCCCGTGGCCCGTCGATGCTGCGCCGGTTCGCGGCCCAGTTCACCGACTTGTTCGCGGTGATGTTGCTGGTCGCGGCCGTGATCACCTTTGTCGCCTATGAGCTGGGCCGGCCGCGTGACAGCGGGAACCTGCAGCTGGCGATCGCGATCCTGGCGGTGGTGCTGCTCAACGCGGTGATCGGGTTCGGGCAGGAGTTCGCGGCCGAACGCACGGCCGAGGCACTGCGGGCAATGGTGCCGCATCAGGCTGTGGTCGTGCGCGACGGTCAGCGTGTCGATGTGCCGGCGGTGAGCGTGGTCGTCGGCGATATCCTGGTGCTCGAGGCCGGCGACGCGGTGCCGGCCGACGCACGGGTCATCGAGGCCCACGGGTTGACCGTCGACAACTCGGCGCTGACCGGCGAGAGCGAACCCGCCCGGCGTACGCCTGACGCTGTGGCAGCCGGCGTGCCGCCGCTGGACGCCCGCAATCTGGTGTGGATGGGCACGACGGTGTCCGCGGGCACCGCCCGGGCGGTCGTCGTCGCGACCGCCAAGGACACCGAGTTCGGACGCATCTATCAGCTGACCGTCCAGACCCACACGGAGCACAGCCCGCTGCAACGGCAGGTCGCCCGCATGGCACGCCGGGTAGCCGCCGCGGCGTTCTGCCTGGGCGCCCTGGTGTTCGCGATCCGGCTGCCGCTGGGCGGACCGCTGGTCACCTCGTTCGTCTTCGCCCTTGGCGTGATGGTCGCCCTGGTCCCCGAGGGGTTACCGGCGACGATGTCGGTCGCTTTGGCGGTCGGGGTCCGGCGGATGGCGCACCGCAAGGCGCTGATCAAAAAACTGGTCGCGGTGGAGACCCTGGGGTCCACCACGGTGATCTGTACCGACAAGACCGGCACGTTGACGAAGGCCGAGATGACGGTGCAGGTGGTCTGGGTCCCCGATCAGACGCACCGGGTGTCCGGAGCCGGCTACGAGCCGGTCGGTGACGTCGAGAATCCCGAACCGTTGCGTCGCACCTTGCGAGCCGCCGTCCTGTGCTGCGATGCCAGACTCCTGCCACCGGACTCCGATCTGGGCTGGCGAGTACTCGGGGACACGACCGAGGGAGCGTTGCTCGTCGTGGCCGCCAAGGCCGGCGTGGACGTCAGCGCGGAACAGCGCGCGGCGCCGCGCATCGAGGAGTTCCCGTTCGACGCGGACCGCAAGCTGATGACGACCGTGCACCGCGTCGACGACTCGGTCATCGCCTTCGTCAAAGGGGCGCCGCAGGAACTGCTCGCCCGGTGCACCCACATCGTGCAGGGTGACCAGAACGTTGTCGCGATCAGCGACGCGATCCGCACCCGGGTCGCGGCGGTCACCGACGACATGTCCCGCGACGCGTTGCGTGTCCTGG
>DASRYP010000268.1:0-15153 GCA_035687165.1 Actinoplanes sp.
GCGGGTCCGGAACGTTGTCGCCTCCGGATTCCTTCCCATCTGGCCTGGTGGGAGCGGTCGCATCGCCGCGACCGCTTACAGGCACCGGGGGCTTGTCGGAGCGGTTCGCCGAGTGAGCGGGGTCTTCGAGGCGTGCCTCCGGCCGTAGGTTGCCCTGGTCGACATAGACGGTGCGCCCACCCTTGCTGACCACCTGACCGCCGTTGTCCTTGGCGTCGGCTCCCTCGAACTTGGAGGCTTCCCGCATATCCCGGAAGAACTTCCGCGACCACGATCCCGTAGCGATAGTCCGGGCACCGTCCTTACCGCCGAGCTGTGAGACCCTTCGGTAGGGCCGTAGCAGGATCCAGCCGACCATTCCACATAGCCACACGAGCACTACTTGTAGCCAGCCGGGCAATGTCGCCGTATTCATGATCAGATCGACGGCGAACAGGTAAATAGCGGCACCTGTGCCAAAGATGGCGATGTTGAACACGGCGGCTACAACAGCGTTACCCAGTCGCTTGATTCCGGAATTTGCGGGCCTTAGAAGGCCGACCGTTCCTAGGATGGGCGCAGCGATTACGGCCCAACGGAAGACGAGGAACCCGAGCAGGACCAGAATGGATGCGGTGAGATCAAACATGGCGAACATTATGGCGGCCAACATTGCGATGAAGCCCGCGCCGATTCGATCCATGCCGTTGACGCCTTGGAGGTACTCGTAGGCCTCGAGATCCTCACTCTTAATTTGCTCAGCAACCTTCTGCCACTGCGTGCGCTTGGCGTCCAGCGTCCCATCTCGGGTAGCGGGATTGTCACGAATCTTCTGGGCTTCTTCCCAGGTCAAGGAGCGTGCATCATAGAGTGCTCGACCGTATTTCTTCGCGGTGTTGCTATCTGCCGAGCCGAGGATTCCGCGAAGCCAGTTTCGGTAAAGCATCGTGTCGGCCGCTGTGTCACTGGCGCGCACAGCTGGGGGCCGATTGTCTTGACATGCGCCTGGTGTGGGGTCGTCGCATGCTCCGTTTGGGGTGTTTTGTGCGCGTGGACCGACCGCGTCGTGCACTACTCCGAGCGTTGAAACAAGAGTCTGATCCGCGATATTGGCTGATCGAACTGGCCAAGCGGCAATGGCAGTAACTGCCACCATCACGAGGATTGCCCATCCTGCGGTGGTAGTGGCGGCACCCATGTCGGCCTGCCTCGATCGCCAAAGAAGATAGATGCCGACGATTGCCAACGTCACAACACCGAAGACGCTGAAGACCTTCTCGTAAACAGCCTTCGTTGCTTGATCGACCAGGGGGTCCGCCCAGCCCCACAAACTCTGCGGCTCCCAGGCGCGCTCACGAAGGGCGTTCGAGGCGCCGATGATAGCCGTGGCGACCATGAACTCGCCATTGGCCACGGTGGTTTCGATCTTGTAGTCAGGGTCTATAACCGACGATGCACAGCCGCTCTCGAGGTCATAGGTGTTGTAGCTGTATCCCGCATAGCCGTACTGACTGTAGATGCCTTGAGGGCCAGGTTTGGTGGACGACTCCGGACGCTCAGCGAACCATCCAGCGAGTCCGGAGTCAGGAGTGCTCGGCGTGGGGGGATTCAGACACTGGGCACGCCCCTCACTCACCTCGGCGAGGCGGCTTACGCAACCCTTTAGATCTTGGCCCCACTCTTCAACGCTGCAGGCTCCGCCGGGTGCGCGTGCTGGCGCTGCTGATGCTGGCGGGGCGGCTACCGCCCACGCGATCGACGCCACGACCAGCACGAACAACGTCGTCAGTAGCGCCAACCCCCGCCGCACCATCTCAAACCTCCAGGTCGGACGGCGACATCGGAATCGCCGTCGGCGCCGCCTTGGCTGCCGAAGGCGTCGTGTCGAGATGCTCGAGCAGACCTTCAACGTACGACACGTCGACACGTACCTTCTGGACGCGGCCGTCGACGTCTCTCATCACGAACTCACGGAAGCCGAGCCGCGACGAGGACGATGTGTCCACCTGGGACAGGGATGCCAGCGTCGCTTCGTATCCGTCGTGGACTGGTACCCGTAGGAGCCTTAGCGCCTCGGAGGCGATCTCCTGGTCTTCCGCGATGCGGCCGACGAAGACTGTCGACACCAGGTTCTGCACGTCGAGGCCGAGGATGTCGCGTGGGTTCTGCGAGGCCACCAGGGCCGCCAGGTTCCACTTTCGAGAGTCGCGGGCCAGGCGCACCAGGAACGAGCGCCCGGACCGCCAGCCCTCCATGAAGTGGGCCTCGTCGAGGCCGACCATTTTGCGTGACGACATCGAGCCGCCGTAGCAGCGCCGTACCGCCAGCCGGTGTGCTGTGTGCAGCATCGGCAGGGCCAGCGATTCCTCCGCCGACCAGTACTCGCGCTCGATCTTGAGGTCGGGCAGTCGCAGGCCGGCCATCGTGATCACGGTGAGGGCCGCGTCGGCGCCGAGCAGGTGTTGTGGCGGTGAGCCGAAGAACAGCAGCGCCAGCGGCATCTCGGCCGTGTCCAGGAGCAGGTTGGCCAGCTCGCGCCCCTCGTCGTCGAGGCCCTGCAGGGTGCGGACGACGTCGTCGAGGGTGGACGTCTCCTCGGCCGGCACCTGGCGGACCGCGTGCCGCAGCAAGGTCGCCGTTGATGCCTCCTTCGCCACCTGGGGCGGCACCAGCATCGAGCAGATGTCCTGCACCAGCATGCGGCGCTCGGCGCGGGCGTTGGAGACCGCGATCTCGAACTCCCGATCGCCGCCGGGGTCGGTCGCGAACTCCGACCGTACGGGGGTGGGGATCAGCGCGTAGGGGGCCAGCGTGCCCTGCTCCGAGCCGGTCAGGTTCAAGACCCGCGAGTACGGGCGCAGCTCGGGCATCTGGCACAGCCGGGCGAGCGGGCCGGACGGGTCGAGCAGCGTCACCTGCACCCCACGGCGGGCGTTCAGGTAGCCGAGCGCGCCCATCAGCGTCGACTTGCCACCGCCGGGCTCGGCCACGAAGACGCCGAGGCCGGAGCGTTCGCGCACCTCCATCGGGAAGTGCAGGTCGAGGAAGACCGGGCGGCGGCACGTCCCCGACGTACGCCCGATGAGGTCGCCCCGTCGGTCGCCCACCGTCGACGCCGCCTGTGGCACGGCCGCGGCCAGCAACTTCACCGGCATGCGTCGTACGTAGCCGGTGTTCGCGATCGGCTCGCCGGGGATGAACTCGCGCGCGAGCTGGTCCTGGTTCTTCGGGTGCTGCAGCGAGATCCGCAGCTCGCGGGAGTAGAGCTGGATCAGGCGGCGGGCCCGCTCCATGCATTCCTCGCGGGTGGCGCCGCCGACCGCGATGCGGTGCCAGCCGTGGGCTCGGGCCGATTCGACCGGCAGGCCGGTGGTCATCTCGTCGCCGATCACTAGCGCACGCTTCGCGAGGCGCTCCAGCTCGGGTGGGGCGTCGATGCCGTGCTCGGCGTAGTCGAGCTGCTGGGAACGGATCATCCGGAGCCGGTGCTCGAGATTCTTGAACGAGCTGCCCGAGCCGAGGATGTCGATCCGCGACGAGAGCTCCATCGGCCACGGCAGCCGCTCGTGGAAGTGCATCCACGGCTCATGCTTCTCGGGGATCTCCAGCGGCTCCATCCGACCGACGGAAAGCACCGCGACGTGCCTTTCCTCGCCGGTCATCCGGTTGACGAGCTTTACCGTCGAGCCGTACGGCGTTCGGTAGCGCTCCACCTGCTCGGTCAGCGCGAGCAGGTCGCCGGTGTCCCATTGCCCGTTGGTGACCGGCGAGAGCGGCCCGGGCGGCGCCATGCAGAGCGCCACCGAGCGGAACAGCAGCCATTCCAGCTCCTGCGGGGTGACCCGCCGGCCGCGCATGCCGAACGCGTTGAGTACCTCGTCGAACTGCTCGACGGCCCGGTTGAGCTTGCGCCGCTCGCCGTCGGAGGTGCCCTTGCCGAACATTCGCAGGATCCGCTCGGAGAACGTGTCGCCGAGGGAGCGTCGCGCGAAGGTCACGCCCAGGTAGGTCTGCCCCTCGGCGTGGTTGACCGAGAGCAGGTGCCGCTGGGCGGCGACGAGGTGGTCGGACCACGAGGTGCCGCCGCGCACGTCGGGCAGCGGCTTCGCGGTGAACGAGTCGACCGTGCGGGCCCACTCGTCGGCCGGGAACGGCCGGTTGGTGCGGCGCAGGTGCAAGCGGAAACCAGCCAGGCCGGCGTACTGCTCGGAGATCGCGCTGAGCAGCGCCTCGCGTTCGGCGTCGGGGCGGAAGGCCCAACGCACCTCGGGCAGGTAGTACCAGGCGGTGACCGTGCTCTGGGTGAAGGTCAGGTGACCGGCGATCTCACTGATCTCCAGCTCCATGACCGGGTCACGGTCGTTGAACTTCAGCTTGTGCGGCCGCAGCGCTACGGGCTTGGGCTTCTTGTCCTGCCGGACGGGCAGGTTCTTCGGCTCCTTGCGCTTGGCCGGGGCCTTCTCCTTGCGTTTGGCGGGAGCTCGGTCCGAGGCCGGTACGGGCAGTGGCGCCTCGGTCTCGGGGTGCGCCTCCGGTGCGTACGGCTCGATGGGTCTGGCTGGGGGTGACGCGGGCCGCTCGGCAGCGGGGGTGCCCACGGTCTGCCACAGCGGTGGTGTCGCGACGGGGGGCGAGGAGACCGGGACCGGCGCCGCGTTCGTCTGCGGCGAGGACGGCCAGCTGTCGAAGTCGGGCCAGTCTTCCAGGTCGGGGTCGGCCGTGCCGCCGGACTCCTGATAGAAGTCGGCTTGGGGACCGATCGGCGCGCGGCTGAACGGGGAGACCGGTTCCGGCGTGCCCCAGGGCCCGGCCGGACCCTCCTGATCGTCGTAGTCCGGATCGGACACCCAGGACTCGGCGGACGGCGGCTGAGCGATGGGCGGTTCGGTCGTCGGTGCCCGCGGGGCGGGAGGCCCGGACACGGGAGCCGCCTCGAGCGGCAGCGACCGCACGGGAGTCGGTTGGGCTGGGACCGGTTGGGCTGGGACCGGCTGGGCCGGGGCGGGCGGCGCCGGGGGAGCGGAGATCGAGGCGGACGCTGGGCGATCGCCGAAGTCGAAGTCGAAGTCGAGATCCGAATCGGTCTCGTGCTCGTCCACCCGGGAATCGCCCACCGACGTGGCGGAGATCGGGGTCGGCGGGGCGGCCCCACCGAAGAGGTCGAGGAACGGCGAATCGATGTCGAAAGTGGTATCCACCGGGCCGCCGCGCGGACGCACTGGTTGCGGTGCCTGGAAGACCCCCACCGCGCCGTGCCCCGGGGCGGCGACGAACTCCTCGGCGGCCTCGGGCTCACCCGAATCTGGTGCGGGGTAGCGATCCGAACGCATTCCGTTGCTCAGCCTGCCCTGCGTGTCGGCATCCGCGCGGGGGCGACCGTGCGGAAAGGGTCCGGTCATGTGCCGGCCCCGTGGGAGCGCGCGATGGAACTGGTCATACCAACTCCTCCCGAACCCGGATGCGAGTGGCGACAAGTCTCGGATCGCGGCGCTCAACCGCCGGCTCGCGCGTGCGACGCCAGTCGGTGAGCGCGGTCCGGATGACGACCCGAGCGGGACGGTCGGGGTCGACATGGCGGAAAACGTACGACGTGGTGACCATGGCGAGCGCGATCTCCCAGGCCGGGAACGCGTCGAACTCCCAGGTCATCAAGTAGTGAAGGACCACGAATAGGGGAACCAGCGCCACGAACATGCCGTACTGCGCGTACGGCAGGTGGATGGGCAGGGTGTATCCGGGCGGGCCTAGGTAGACCAGGCGTGCCCGGTAGATGTCGTCGTCGGTCCGAAGCCGCATCTCAGTTGAAGATCAGATCGATGATGTAGTCGCCGACGAAGAACAGGGTCGCGGCGCCGGCGATGAAGGCTAGGCCCACGATGGCGATGGCGGAACTCGTCAGCACCTTGGAGATCTCACCGCGGCTGGCACGTCCGATGAAGATGACGCCCAGGATCGCGAGCAGGATCGGCGCGATGTTGCTGGCGAAGAAGGTGACGATGCCTTCGGTGTTGATGCCCTTGGGTTCGGGCGCGGCGAGCGTGGCCTGGTGGAGAACAGCCGCGGCTTGCGTGGCGAGCTCAGTGGCGATCATCGGTAAACCTCCCCGTGCCCGGCTAGGGGGTTCCGGACACGCTGCAGTGGTGAAGCCTCACGGCACCGCCCATATCGTGCTACTTCCCACCCTGCGCGTCGAGTGAGCCGTTCGGGCATTGCCATGCTCGTCTGCTCTCGTCGGTCCATAAATGATGCCCAGATCCGAAGAGTACGGCCCGTCGTTCTTGGCTACAAGCGTCCGAAACGTTACGCAAGGTGATGGCGTGCGTGAAATCGAGTCACCGGCCATCGTACGCACGTGCGACAACCCCACCCGCCGTACCCTCGTCTTGTGACCACTGAGCCGACACTTGCGCAGGTCGCGGGGCGCGCACTGATGCACGTGGAGCACCCGGTCGTGATGGGCATCCTCAACGTCACGCCGGATTCCTTCTCGGACGGCGGGAAATACACAAACGTGGACGCCGCGATCCGGCACGGCATCGAGCTCCACCGGGGCGGCGCGGACATCGTGGACGTCGGCGGCGAGTCGACCCGCCCGGGCGCGGAACGGATCGACGCCGAGACCGAGATCGAGCGCGTGGTCCCGGTGATCAGCGGGCTGGCGAGCGTGGGCGTGCCGCTGAGCATCGACACCACCCGGGCCCCGGTCGCGAGGGCGGCCCTGGAGGCCGGCGCGGCGGCGATCAACGATGTCTCCGGGGGTCTCGCCGACCGCGGCATGGCCCGGGTGGCGGCCGAGGCGGGCTGCCCCTGGATCCTCATGCACTGGCGCGGGCACTCCCGCCACATGACCCGGCTCGCGGTCTATCAGGACGTGGTCTCCGAGGTCCGGGACGAACTGCTGCAGCGGGTCGACGACGCGCTCGCCGCCGGCGTCGCGCCTGGACAGATCATCCTCGACCCCGGTCTGGGCTTCGCCAAGAACGCCGAGCACAACTGGGCGCTGAGCGCTCATCTCGACGTCTTCGTCGATCTGGGCTACCCCGTGCTCTTCGCGGCCAGCCGCAAGACGTACCTGGGCCGGTTGCTCGCTCGACCGGACGGGACGCCCCGCCCGGTCGAGGACCGCGAGGCGGCGACACTGGCCACGTCGGTGCTGGCGGTGGCGGCCGGAGCCTGGGGCGTACGCGTGCACGACGTCACCGCCACCGCTGACGCGCTCGCTGTTTGGCGAGCGACCGGGTCGCCGCGACTCCGGCGGTCGTGACGCGCTGTGCCGTACCGGGGCCGGTTGTGACAGCAGTGAGTGAGAGGGAGTGAACGGGGTGCTGGGTCAGATCACGCTGAGCGGGCTGCGGGTGCGGGGGCATCACGGCGTCTTCGATTTCGAGCGTGCGCAGGGGCAGGACTTCGTGATCGACGTACGCCTCGAGCTCGCGCTCGCCCCCGCTGCGGCCAGCGACGACGTCGCCGACACCGTGCACTACGGCGAGCTGGCCGGCCGGCTGGCCGAGATCGTCGGTGGCGAGCCGGTCAACCTGATCGAGACGCTCGCCGAGCGCCTGCTCACGGCCTGCCTGCTCGATGAACGCGTCGCCCTGGCCGAGGTCACCGTCCACAAGCCGCAGGCGCCGATCCCGCTCGAGTTCGGCGATGTCGCGGTCACGCTCCGCCGAGCCCGTGAGGTCCGGCCGTGAGCCGGGCAGTCCTCTCGCTCGGCAGCAATCTGGGCGACCGTGCGGAGCACTTGCGCCAGGCCGTACGGCTGCTCGGCCAGGCCGTGGAGCTGCGCTCCGGGATCTACGAGACGCCGCCGTGGGGCGATGTCGACCAACCGGCGTACCTCAATGCCGTCGTCCTGGTCTCGGACCCGGCGGCGGCCCCGCGCGACTGGCTGGAGCGCGCCCGGGCGGTCGAGAGCGCGGCGGGACGGGTACGTGATCCCGCGCGGCGCTTCGGTCCTCGCACGCTCGACGTCGATGTGATCGCGGTCTGGGACCGCGACGGCCGCCCGGTGCTGAGCGACGATCCCGCACTGACGCTGCCGCATCCACGTGCGCAACTGCGAACATTCGTGCTGCGACCCTGGCTCGATATCCAGCCGGCGGCCGAACTGCCCGGTCGGGGACCCGTCGCCGCCCTGCTGGCCCACCCGGCTCTCGCCGCCGACCTAGCGGGTCTGACCCCGCGACCCGATCTCGCACTAGAGTCGACCTCGTGAGCAGCAACCCGCAGGCGCCCAAGTCGGATCCGTCGATGCGCCCGACCAGCATCTCGGTGCTGATCGTCGCGGGCCTCACCGCGGCGGCCGTGGGCTGGCTGCTGCTGAGCTTCTTCTACCCTTCGCTGCCCGCCCTCCCGTGGTCGCCGGTGATCGTGCTGGCCGTGCTGGCCGTCGCCGAGGGCCTGCTCGCGCAGAACACGGCGGCCCGCATCCAGCGCAAACCCGGTGCGCCCCGGGTTGACCCGCTGGCGGTCGCCCGCTACGTCGCCCTGGCCAAGGCATCCTCGCTGGTCGGCGCGATCTCGACCGGCTTCTCGGTGGGCCTGCTCTCCTGGCTGACGATGGAGCCCACCCATGCCGCGCACGACGACCTCCCGGTGGCGATCGGCGGGGTGATCTCGGCGGCCGTGCTGGTCGGCGCGGCGCTCTGGCTCGAGCGCGCGTGCCGCATCCCGGAGCAGCCCGATTCCCAGGACGAGAACGATTCCGGCCGCTCCTCCGGCCTACTCTGACTCCTGCCGGGAACCCCCATTTTTCGGCCTTGAACTCAGACCGACTCCTATCCGTATGCTCACGAGCACGGGCACGCGCCCGGTCGATTTTCGGCGTGCGTCTCACCGCACGGGGGACGCACACGAGGAGGCACGACGATGGCGTACGACGAGGCGACCTACCGTCGGCAGGCCGAGGAACCCACGCCCACCGATCCGGCGGCCTATCGCGCCAACACGCTGGCCGCGACCGAGCAGCGCCGGCGGGCCGAGGAGCTCGACGGTGTCGGCGAGACGACGGCTGACCTGCAACGCCGGGTCGAGGCCGACGAGGACGGCCGGGACCGGCTCGGCATCCACCTCGGTTGGGAGGTGGTGCTGCTGCTCGCCGCCGCGGTAATCGGCTTCCTGCTCTGGCGCCTCGACCCGGACAGCCTGCGCCGCCCTGCCCTCGACGGTCTGCTGATCACCGGCGCGGCGATCGGCCTGCTCACCCTCGGCGCCGGCCTGAGCCTGCGGGCCGGCGTGCCCAACCTGGCTCTCGGCCCGATCGCCCTGGCCGCCTCCCTGCAGTACGCCGAGCAGGGCGACCTGGGCCTGGTCAAGGCGATGGTGCCGGCCCTGATCTTCGCTGCGGCGGGCGCGATCGTGCTCGCCGTGTGCATCCTCGTGCTGCACGTACCGGGCTGGGCCGCGACGCTCGCCGCCGCTCTCGGTGTGATCGTCTTCGACCAGCTGCGCGCTGCCCCGGTCGCCGTACAGGGCACCTACGACCCGACCGACCAGGCTTTCTTCCTCTTCGGCGGGTTCGCGCTGCTGGCCGTGCTCGGGGGCGCTCTCGGCACGGTCACCCCGGTGCGACGCTGGCTGGGCCGGATGCGCCCGACCGCCGACCCGGCCAACCGTCGCGGGGCGGTCGTCGGCCCGCCGGTGATCGGCGCGCTGGTGCTCTCCTCCCTCTTCGCGGTCGCGGCGGGCACGCTCCTGGCCGCGCGCTCCGACGCTCCGGTTGTCCCGGGCACCGGCCTCGAGTGGACCGGCATCGCGCTCGGCCTCGCCCTGCTCGCCGGCACCAGCGCGTACGGGCGGCGCGGCGGCATCTTCGGCACGCTCCTCGCGGTCGCCGGCCTCACGCTCTTCCTCGCCTATGCCGACCAGCGCGACTTCAACATCTCGCTCTTCGCGATCGCGGCCTGCGTCTTCGCCGGCGGTCTGATCGTCACCCGGTTGGTCGAGACCTACGGGCGCCCGCTGCCCGTGGCCGGGCCGGCCGACTGGAACGCGGCGCCCAGCACGGCCGCCAACTGGAGCCCCGACCTGCCCGAGACCTGGTCGACGGGGAATACCACCCCGAGCACCGACCGCTGGGACGCCGGGCCTTGGGGAACCAGCCGATAGGGGCGCAGCCTCGCCGCCTATGCTTTGTTCATGACCACCCCGAGCTTCGCCGAGCTGGACGCCCTGCCCACCGAGGAGCTGCGCGAGCGCTCTTTCGCGGTCGCGCGCGAGCATCGCGACGTCCGCTTCTTCTGGTCGGTCTTCAAGCACCTGCCCGACTCCGAGGAGGCGTCCCAGCTCGACGGCGCACCCAACTCGATCGGTCCGATCGTCGACGAGGCCGTCGCGCTCTGGCGTGAGCTCGAGGGGCACGGCCTGGCCGAGACCGAGCCGCTGCTGCGGGCCAAGTTCATCGACTACCTCCAGAAGCACCAGTGACCCGTTGACCAGGGCATTCATGGTCGTCGTTTGAAACGAGCACCGCGCCGGGAATTAGCGGCGCATGGCTCTCGGTAACCGATACAAATCCGCGCCCGGTGCGGGCACGCTGGCCGCACTCATACTGGTCCTCGTCTTCGGCAGTCCCTGGTACGCGGACTGGGTGGTCGACAACACGAAGCCCGACACGGCCGGCGGCTGGTGGCTGCGGCTGCTGTCCTGGCCGCGCTGGTCCTTCGACTCCGACGACTCGCTGCGGCAGATCATCGTCGGCGACCTCAAGGCGATCCTGCTGATCGCGCTGACCGCGCTCTTCCTCTACCTGCTGCCCGGCTCGCAGCTCGCCCGGGCCCGGGGCACGATCAGCCAGTTCTTCGCCGGCTGGGCGTCCTACATCTTCGCCGGTGGCTTCGCCGCGCTGCTGACGACGCTCTTCCTGGCCAACCCGTCGCTGCTGGGCGCTTTCCAGGCGGCGGGCAGCGGTGCCGCGTACGGCCTGTTCGTCGGTTGGATCGTCGGTCTCGCCACCCTCGGCGGTTACCGCGGCTCCCGCTGAGCTGTCTCAGGCGGCCGGCTGCGACGCGCGGCCAGGCGCCTGGAACAGATCGGCGCGGGACACCGTGCCGATTGCCTTGCCCTTCTCGACCACGATCACGTCGGTGACGTCGGCGGCCAGCATCACGGCCAGCGCGTCGTAGAGCGTGCCGCCGGCATCCACAGTGTGTTCGTCGCCCGGCTCGAGCGCCGCCTCGGCCGGGCGCAACGCCGTCCGCACGCTGGTGACGGCGAGCCGGCGGACGCCCCGGTCGGCGCCGACGAAGTCCGCGACCTCGGGCGAGACCGGGTTGCTGAGCAGTTCGGCCGGGGGTGCGTACTGCAGCAGGCGGCCGCCCTGGGCGAGCACCGCGATCCGGTCGCCCAGCCGCACCGCCTCGTCGATGTCGTGGGTGACCATCACGATCGTCTTGCGGACGGTGGCTTGCAGCTTGAGGAACTCCTCCTGCAGCCGGCCGCGGGCGATCGGGTCGACCGCCGAGAACGGCTCGTCCATCAGCAGCACGAGCGGGTCGGCGGCCAGCGCACGGGCCACTCCGACCCGCTGCCGCTGGCCGCCGGAGAGCTCGTGCGGGTAGCGCTTGGCGTACCGGGCCGGGTCGAGGCCGACCAACTCCAGCAGCTCGTCGGCGCGGGTCGCGAGCTGGGAGCGGTCCCAGCCGAGCAGGCGCGGCACGGTGCTGATGTTCGTGCGGATGGTCTGGTGCGGGAAGAGCCCGACGTTCTGGATCACGTAGCCGATGTGCCGGCGCAGCTCGACCGGGTTGCGCTCGAGAATGTTCTGGCCGTCGATGAGGATGCGGCCGTGGGTCGGCTCGATCAGCCGGTTGATCATGCGGAGGATCGTGGACTTGCCGCAGCCGGACGGGCCGATCAGCACGGTGAGCTCACCGGCGTGCACGTCGAGGCTGAAATCGCCGACCGCGACCGTGCCGTCGTGGTACGTCTTGCCGACGTCCTCGAGGATGATCGAGGCCGCGCTCCTGGCGCGCTCGGACTCGTTGATCGCGGTAGCGTCCACGTATGTCCTTCCCGCTGGCCGCACCCGCTGATGACGGGCCGGGAAATCCGTGGTTCTCCTGGCAGTACGTGCGGGACAACGCCGAGACCCTGCGCGACGCGCTTGAGTTCCACGCGGGTCTGACTGCCCGAGCGGTCATCCTCGCACTGGTCGTGGCCCTGCCGCTCGCTGTGCTCGCCTACTGGATCAAACCGTTGACCGGCCCCATCCTCGCACTCTCGGGCGTGCTCTACACGATTCCGTCCCTGGCCCTGCTGGCCCTGCTGGCTCCGGCGGTGGGCACCACCACGGACACGTCGGTGCTGATCGCCCTGGTCCTCTACGCGCTGCTGGTGCTCGTGCGCAACGCGCTCACCGGCCTCACCCAGGTTCCTGACGAGGTGCGGGACGCGGCCACCGGCATGGGGTACGGGCGGTTCGGCCGGCTGCTCCGGGTGGAGCTCCCGCTCGCGCTGCCGGGCATCATGACCGGCCTGCGGCTCGCCACGGTCTCCACCGTGGCGCTCGTCACGGTCGGCTCGCTGATCGGGCAGGGCGGCCTCGGCGACCTGATCCTCGGCGGCTTCCGCAACAACTTCTACAAGGCCGAGATCGTCACCGGCTCGGTGCTCTGCCTGGCCCTGGCCCTGGTCCTTGACTTGCTGCTCGCGGGCATCGGCCGGCTGCTGACTCCGTGGGCCGCGCGGAGAGCCGCATGACCACGCTCTCCGAGGCCATCAAGTGGCTCAACGACCCGCTCAACTGGACCAACCCGGGCGGGATCCTGGAGCGCCTCTCCGAGCATCTGCAGATCAGCTTCTGGGCGGTCCTGCTCGGCTGCCTGGTCGGCTGGCCGATCGGCATCTGGCTCGGCCACCGCGGTCGGGGCGGCGCGGCCGTGATCACCATCGCCAACCTGACCCTCGCCCTGCCCACGCTGGCCCTGCTCACGATCCTGCCGCTCACCCCGATCGGGTTCGGCCAGCCACCGGTCGTGGTCGCGCTGGCCGTCTTCGCGGTACCGCCCCTGCTCTCGAACGCATACACCGGGCTGCGCTCGATCGACCCCGAGATCAAGGACGCGGCCAAGGGCATGGGCCTCTCCGGCGGCCAGGTGCTGCGCCGGGTCGAGCTGCCGCTCGCCGTGCCGTACCTGGCGGCCGGGCTGCGCACCGCGGCCGTCCAGGTGGTGGCGACCACCACCCTGGCCACTTTCGTCAACGGCGGCGGGCTCGGCGAGATCATCAGCGCCGGATTCGGGCTCGGCATCAGCGTCGGCGGCAACCAGATCGTGGCCGGAGGAATCTTTGTGGTGCTCCTCGCACTCGCCGTCGAGGGACTGCTCGCGCTCGTACAACGCCTAGTCACGCCCCGTCCGTTGCGGGCCGCGAGGCGTCGCCGGCCGACTGCGGCGGCCCCGGCCGGGTAACGGAGTGGCATATTGCTGGAAAGTTGTCATACCCAACGGGTAGATGTTGCTGGACACGGAAACGGGCAACGCGCTCCGCCAGCCCGTCGGACACGCGGCTCGGCCATCTGGCCGAGCCGGGACACAGAAGGCGGCACCATGCGTCGACAGCTGATCCTGATGGCCGCTACTGCGACGGCGGCCGTCGTCTCCCTAGCCGGTTGTGGTGACGCCGGCTCCTCCGGCACCGAGGCTCCGCCCTCCGCAGCGAGCGGGGCGGGCTGCGCGCCCGTGGCGGGTGACGCCCTCGTCGTGCTCCAGGATGACAAGCATCTCCAGAACAGTGACAACATCCTTCCCGCGATCAACAAGAAGGCGTCGTCGCCCGAGCTGGTCGCCGCGCTCGACAAGGTGTCGGCGGCCCTCGACACGACCAAGCTCATCGCGCTCAACAAGGCGGTCGCGGTCGACCGCAAGTCGTCCAAGGCCGCCGCCCAAGAGTTCGCAGCTGCGAATAATGTGACCGCCGGGATCACCAAGGGCGCCGGCGGTCAGCTGACGATCGGCGCCGCCAACTTCCCGGAGAGCGCCACCCTCGCCGAGCTCTACGGCGTGGCCGCGACCGCAGCGGGCTACACGGTCAAGGTGCAGACGATCGGCAACCGTGAGCTCTACGAGCCCGCCTTGCAGAAGGGCGACCTCGACCTCGTCCCGGAGTATGCCGCCACCCTGGCGACCTTCCTGGCCGGCAAGATCGAGGGCAAGAACGCGAAGGACCCGTCCTCGCCCGACTTGCAGACCACGATCACCAACCTCACCGCCCTGGGTGACAAGGTCGGCCTGGTCTTCGGCAAGCCTGCCGAGGCCCAGGACCAGAACGCGTTCGCGGTCACGACCGCTTTCGCCGACAAGTTCGGTCTGAAAACTCTCTCCGACCTGGCCGCCAAGTGCTCCGGCGCGGAAACCGTCCTCGGCGGCCCGGCCGAGTGCCCGCAGCGACCCAAGTGCCAGCTCGGTCTGATCGACGTCTACGACTTCAAGGCCGGCAAGTTCAGCAGCCTGGACGCCGGTGGTCCGCTCACCATCACCGCGCTCAAGACCGGCACGATCAGTGTCGGCCTGGTCCTCAGCTCCGACCCGGCTCTGGCCAGCAGCTAGTCCGTTAAGTGATGGAAAGCGCCGGGTTTCGGTCATCTGAAGCCCGGCGCTCGAACATTTGCCCCATCGCCACGTCTGGGTAGTATCGGCGCCCATGCCGGAACTGGACTCCTTGGCGTCGAACGCACGCTTGCTCCGTGGCCTCATCTGGGCGGGCGTTCTGCTCGCCCCGATGGCTGCGGCCGTCGTGCTGCTCGGCACGGCTTCCAACTCCGTGCGGTTCGCCGTCATCCTCATCGCGGTCGCCGTGGCGCTGATCGGCGCCTCCGTGCTGGTCCGCAACGACCCCGTGGTGAGCCGGCTGGACGCCGAGGACCGCATGGCTGAGGAGGTCGCTGCCCTCCGCCAGGAGCTGCGGGCCGAGTTCGCCCAGGGCGCTGGAGTGCCGCGCGCGGCTCCGCCCCAGCGCATCCCTGGCCCCCAGCCGCCGCAGCGCGTCCCTGGCCCCCAGCGCGTCCGTGGCCCCCAGCCGCCGCAGTTCGGCCCGGCCCCACCGCCGCAGTTCGCCTCGGCCCCACCGCCACAGCGTGCTCCCGTGCCGTCTTCGCCGCCGCAGCGCGCCGCAGCGCCACCGCCGCCGATGGAGGAGTCCAGCTTCTTCGCCGATGCCCCGCCGATGTATCCC
>DASRYP010000269.1:0-2930 GCA_035687165.1 Actinoplanes sp.
TCGTCGCCACGATCGCGGCCGAGCTGGGCCTGCCGGGAATGACCACGGACGCCGCGCTGCGGGCTCGCAACAAATTTCAGATGAAGCAGGGACTGCGCGAACTGGCGGGAGTACTGCCCGCTTATCGGCGGGTCCAGGATCTTGACGAGCTTCGCGCGGCAGTGCAGGAAATAGGATTTCCGGCGGTCGTCAAACCGACCGGCGCCTCCGGCTCGAAGGGTATTTTCGAACTCCGTTCCATAAATGATGTAGAACCGGCGTTGAAAGAATTGCAGAGAATCACCAGGCCGCAATTCGACCAGGTTTTCCGTCAATTCGGTGCGGAATTCATCGTCGAGGAGTTCCTGACGGGCGACGAGTTCAGCGTGGAGGGCCTGATCGCCGGCGGCCGGACACACGTCGTCACGGTCACCGACAAGATCACGAGCACGCCGTACCACCTCGAGCTCCAGCACACCATGCCCAGTGTCCTGCCGCCGGACGCCCTGCGAACGATCCGGGCGACCACCGCCCGCATCGTCGCCGCGCTCGGGTTCGACAACTGCGCGTTCCACCTCGAGGCCAAATGGGGCCCGCGGGGCATGAAGTTCATCGAGATCGCGGCGCGGCCCGCCGGGGACTACATCGCCTCCCACCTGATCCCGCTGGCGAGCGGGGTGGACTACTTCGCCAACGTCATCCGCATCGCGGTCGGCGCCCCGCTCGCGCTGGAACCCGACCGGGACCTGCACGCCGGGTTGCGGTTCGTGCTCGCCGAGAAACCCGGGCGGTTCGAGGGTCTGGACGGCATCGCGACGGTCGGCGGCGATCCGGGCTACCCGCACCTGTTCTTCGAGCACCCCACCGGCGTCGAGATCACGCTGCCGCCGGAGAACTTCGGCCTGCAGCGCGTCGCTGCCGTCTGCGCTCGTCACGTCGACCATGCCGGCCTGGACGCCCTGCTGTCAGCGGCGCACCGCGACGTCTCGGCGCGGGTTACCTCACACCAGAACACCCTGGCGTGACCGGGCGGCCAGCGGACGGCCGGCGATGAGGGCAGCTCAGCTGGGTTGCGGGAAGATGGGAGCGGGAGCGGCCTACGCGCTGGCCACGGATCCCGCCGTGAAGCACCTCACCCTCATCGATCGGGACCTGTCCCGAGCGGAGCAGACCGCTCGCTTCATCGCCGCGCACAGCACCTGCCGGATCGTCGTCAGCAGCGACCCGGAGAGCGCGCTCGCCGGCCACGACCTCATCACCACCGCGCTGCCGTGGACGGCGACCCGTCAGCTCATCGACCGGGCCGCGGCGGATCGCATCCCGATGGCCGGCATCACCCGGCCGCCGACGGATCAGCTCCCCGCACTCCGTAGCGCCGAACGCTCCGGCGGCGTGCCGGTGCTGCTGCCGATCGGGCTGGAGCCCGGCCTCACCGAGCTGCTGGCGGCCGCACTCGCCGAGCAGCTCGACCACACCGCTACGGTCGAGATCTTCTGTGGCGGTATCCCGCAACAGCCTCGCGAACCGCTCGGGCACGTCACGTTCTTCGGCGGCGAGAGCGTGCACCATCTGCCGATCGCTCAGCGTCCCGCGTACGCCGCGACCGGCGGCCGGACCACCACGCTGCCCCGCTTCTCCGGGCTGGAGCAGCGCACCTTCGCCGACGTGGGCACGTTGCAGGCGTACCACGACGGCATGGTGCCCTGGTTGTGCGAACATCCCGCGCTGCGGCGGGCGGACTGCTCCCAGAAAACGGTGCGCTGGCCCGGCTTCGGCGAGGCGGTGACCCAGCTGGCCCGACTCGGCCTGCTGGCGGAGGAGCCGGTCGAGCTGGACGGTGCACCGATCGTGCCCCGGCGGCTGATCGAACGGGTCCTGGCCCCACGGCTCAGCGCCGGGCCGCAGGACCGCGACATGGTGGTGCTGGACGTGTCGGCGTACGGCATCCTGGCCGGCCGCCCGGCGAGCCGGCACGTCCGGCTGCGCGACTCCCACGACCCGGTGACCGGCCTGTCCGCGATGGCCCGGACCACCGGATTCACCCTGGCAGCGGCCGGAGTGTTGCTGGCCGAGGGCGTCATCGCCGGGACGGGCTGGCTGACGCCGCACCTCGCCATCCGGGGCGAGGCGCGGGACCGGCTGTTCCGGTCGCTGACCCAGCACGGCATCTCGATCGACGCCACGCCTGTCCTGCCCGGCCCGAAGGAGAACCGATGAGTGCACCGTCGCAGCTTCTCGACCTCGCCGGGGTGGGGATCGGGCCTGCCAACCTCAGCCTGGCCGCCCTGCTGCACGGCGACGACCGGGTGACGAAGGTGTTCTTCGACCGGAAGAAGGCCTTCGCGTGGCACGCCGGCATCATGGTGCCGGACGCCCAGATGCAGGTGCACTTCCTGAAGGACCTGGTGACGCCGGTCGACCCGACGAACCCGTTCACCTTCCTCGCCTTCGCCGTCGAGGCCCGGCGGCTGTACCGGCTGCTGATCACCGGCCGCGCCCGCATCCCCCGCAAGGAGTTCGAGCAGTACTGCCGCTGGGTGGCCGACCGGGCAGCGGGCCTGCGCTTCGGGGTCGCGGTGGAGGGCATCGAGTGGGACGGCTCCGCCTTCGTCCTGCACACCGACGACGGCGTGGTGCGCGCCAGCAACATCGTCACCGGCACCGGTCTGGAGCCCAGCGTGCCGGCCTGCGCGAAAGGACACGACCCGGAGAAGGTCTTCCACGCCTCGCAGCTGCTGGAGATATCGCGCGATCTGAGCCGCCGGCGGATCGCGGTGGTCGGCGGCGGCCAGAGCGGGGCGGAGATCGTCCACTATCTGCTCGGCTCGGAGGCCCGGCGGCCGGCGCGCATCGTCTGGGGCTCCCGCCGGCCAAACTTGTTCCCGCTGGACGACAGCCCGTTCGTCGAGGAACATTTCCTGCCCAACTACAGTCGCCACTTCTACGTCCAG
>DASRYP010000270.1:0-4894 GCA_035687165.1 Actinoplanes sp.
CCCAGCATCACCGCGTAGAGCGTGGCACAAAGGGCATAGACGTCGACCGCGCCGCTCGGCTCGTCGTGCCGGAACATCTCCGGCGGAGCGTAGGCCGGGGTGAGCACCTCGAGGGTCACCGAGGAGTCGCGCATCTCGCCCAGCACGGCCAGCCCGAAGTCGGCCAGCACGGCCGTGTTGAACTCCGAGTACAGAATGTTGGCCGGCTTCACGTCGCGGTGCAGCACCCCGTTGGCGTGCGAGTGCACCAACGCGTCGGCGATCTTGATGCCCAGATCTTTGGTCTCGCTCGCGCCGAGCGGCGAACGGCGCATGCGCTCCAGATAGGATCCGTCGCAGAGTTCCATGATCAGGTAGGGGTGCTGGTCGACCGTCACGCCCACGTCGAAGAGGTCGACCACGTGCGGGTGCGACGACATGCGCCCCGCCGCGCGCGCCTCGCGCAGGAAGCGGGCCTGGTCACGGTCGCTCTCCAGGCGGCGATTCTCCACCTTGATGGCGACCTCGCGACCGACGGAGTCCTGCATCGCGCGGTAGACGGTCGCGTAACCGCCTCGCGCCATGACCGACAACCCGGACATCCCAGGCACGTACGGAGCGGGCAGTGCTCCGCGCGGCGTCTCGGTCATCGCGGTTTTTCAGTCAGCACGGCCGGGCTCCTGTCATGGAGTTGAAAATACGCCAGTCGCCCCCGAGATCATCCAGGCATGTCGGACGCGTACGCGACAGTCGGCGGCGGAACGGGTTCGATCGGCGTAACCGCCAATGCCGCCCGCAACTCCTCGGCCGCCACCCGCTCGCTCACCTGCTCGGTCGCGTACGCCAGCCGCACTGCTTCCTCGGCTGCCGCCCGCGCATCTTCGCATCGATCGGCTGCCGCCAGCACCCGGGCGTTGACCATCGCGGTCGTCACCCCGCTGCGTACGTCCTCCGCCTTCACCGCACGGGCACGCCCGATCCAGGTCAAGGCGGCGTCGACCCGGCCGTCGGCCAACAGCGCCGACGCGTACGAAGCCAGGGCGTGCCGCCGGGAGAAGAGCAGCGACGGTACGGCGGTGTCGGTCGCGATCGGCGCCAGCAGCCCGATCGCGGTCTTCGCGTCGCCCGCCCGCAACCGCGCCTCGGCCAGCAGCACCCGCGGGCCGACCTGAGCCGGCGCCATCGGATTGTGCGGCTCGACCGCGGTCATCACCCGGCGCGCGTCCGCCTCGGCCCGGGCCAGGTCACCGCGGTGCAGGGCGACGAACCCGCGCACCGTGCCGGCCATCCCCAGCAGCAGCGGATGACCCGTACGGTCGGCGTAGGCCAACGCGTCGGAGAGCAGGTCGTAGGCGTGGTCGAACTCGCCCAGCCCGCGGGCGATGGCGCCCCGCACGACCAGCGCGAGTCCCCGCCCCCAGTCGTCGCCGACCGCGTTGAAGTCGCGATAGGCCCGGCGTGCCTCACCGTCGGCCTCGGCCAGTTCGCCGAGCTCCGAGGCCGCATAGGCCTCGACGGCCCGCAGCGTGCCCACGGCCCACGCCTCGCCCACCCGGTCGCCGAAGGGCAGGAAGATCCGGGCCAGCCGCCGGGACTCCTGCAAGCGGCCGGCGAGCAGGCGCGCGAAGGCGGCGGTGCCCCGCAGCCACGAACGGCCCACCGGGTCGCCCAGCTCGGCGAAGAGACGCGCCGCCCGGCCGAGCACCGCGTCGGTCCCGGCGAAGTCGCCCCGGGTGGTGGTCACCCAGGCCAGATTCTGCAGCGCCCAGGCCTGCCCGTGCCGGTCACCGGCGGCCAGGGTCACCTGATAGGCCGCGGCGAAACGGCTGCTGGCCTGGCTGAGCCGGCCGGCCAGGAAGTCGGTCATGCCGAGCCGGCGCATCGCGTTCGCCCGCTCGGGCAGCAGCTCGGCCTCGGTCGACACCTCGAGCGCTTCCTGCCAGGCGGCGACCGCGCGGCTGCTGTCGCCCAGCGCCTCGTACGCCCGGCCGACCACCAGCAGCGCCTCGGCCCGGCTGACCGGCTCGTCGGCCGCGTTCTTGGCGATCTTCTCGCCGTGCGCCAGCGCTTCCTCGGCCCGGCCCAGACGCAACAGCGCCCGGGCGTGCACGAGCTGGTCGGGCAGGGGCAGACCCTCGGTCGCCAGCGTGGCCGCACGTTCGGCGTACTCGATCGAGGCGGCGGGTTCGATGTTGGCCAGCGCGCGACGGGCCAGCCGGCCGAGCGCGGACACGGCGAGCGGGGCGACGTCACGGACGGCCGCCTCGGGGCGCAGCCGGACCGCGTCGGCCAGCTCGATCGCGCACTCGGCGTGCGTGGCGACGAAGGCGTCGCGCTCGGTGTCGGTCAGGTGCAGCCGCTCCGCGCTGTCGTAGCCGAGCCGGGTCATGCTCTCGGGCGCGGCCCAGTTGGCCAGGTAGGCGTGCCGGTCGGCGAGGTCGGCCTTGCCGATGCCGGCATATGCCGCCTCGCGCATCAGCGGTGTCGCGAAGGCGTAACCGCCGCGCGAGCGGTGCAGCATCCGGCGCTGGAGCAGCTCGTCGATCGAGCGTTCCAGCTCGACCGCGGCCACCGCCCCCGGCCGGGCATCGGTCGAGGCCCGGCGCTCCCGCAGCGCCTCGATCACACCAGTCGGCACCGTGTCACCCACGACCGCGGCGTCACGCAGCACCGAGCGCGGCTCGGCCGGCAGCGCGTCGATGCGCGCGGCCAGCACGGCAGCCAGGTCCCGGGAGAGCAACTGGCGGCCGAGTGAGCCGACGGCGAGCTGCCACTTGCCGGCCGCGTTGGCTCCGACGGCCGGGGTCAGCGCGCCCCGCTCCATCAGCAGGGTGACCATCTCGGCCAGGTAGAACGGGTTGCCCTGCGCGGTCGCGAGCAGCCGGTCAGTGTCGGGCGCCGGCAGCTTGCCACCGTTCAGATAGGAGGTGAGCAGGCGCGAGGCGTCGGCGCCGCGCAGCGGGGGCAGCGTGTGCACCTCGGCGTCGGCCATCCGGGTCAGGGCCCCGGCCGTGCGCACCAGCTCGGGGCGGCCGAGCAGCATCACCACCACCGGGCCGTCGAGCAGCGAGAGGGTACGTCCGAGCGCGTCCACCGTCGATGCGGTGGCGTCGTGCAGGTCGTCCACGATGACCACCAGCGGCGCCTCGGCGGCCAGCGCGGTGAGCAGCTCGGCGACCGCGGCGGAGAGCGCGTCGGCGTCGGCCCGCCGGCTGCTCGGCTGCCAGTCGGCGTCGGCCGCCGGGCCCACCGGGTTGGCCGGGGCCGCGCCGTAGCCGAGCAGGGCGAGCAGGCGGTCGATGTCGATGACGGCCGGCTCGCCGTCGTGGCCGAGCCGGTTGGCCAGCTTGCGCAGCCGCTCCTCGACCACCGAGCGGCCGACCGTGGAGACCACGTCCTTGGGCAGCCCGACGGACTTGCGGACCAGATCGGCCAGGGGCGCGAAGCGGCGGCGCTCGCCGAACGCACGGCAGCGCACCCGCAGCACCCGGGCGCCGGTGTGGGCCGCGTACCGCCCGTTGCCCACGTCGTAGCCGGCGGCGAGCCGCTTGACCTCGCCCGCGAACCGGGACTTGCCGATGCCCGCCTCGGCGGTCATCACCATGACGCGCGGCAACCCGGAGTCGATCGCCTCGGCCAACCGGCCGGCGACCCGGCCGAGTTCGGTCTCGCGGCCCACGAAGGGCGCCTCGTCGCCGAGCCCCGAACGGGTGCCCGGCGCGTCGTGCAGGCCGAGCAGCTCGAAGGCCGGCACCGGCTCGCGTTTGCCCTTGAGCCGCAGCGGGCGCAGCTGCCGCCAGGAGGCGACGTGCCGGGTGCCACCGCTGGTGCGGGAGCCGGCGTAGACCGCGCCGACGGCGGCCGCGTCGGCCAGCCGAGCCGCGGTGTTCACCGTGTCGCCGATGACTGTGTATTCGATGCCGGCCTGCAGGCCGGCCACGACCTCGCCGGTGTTGAGGCCGACCCGCAGACCCAGCGGGGCGCCGCCGCCACGCTCGTCGTCGAGCACCCGGCGGACCGCGCGCTGCATGCTCAGCGCGGCGCGCACCGCCCGCTCGGCGTCGTCCTCATGGGCCACCGGGGCGCCGAAGACCGCCATGATGCCGTCGCCGGTCAGCTTGTCGACATGGCCGCCGAACGTCTTCACCGCACCGGCCAGCGCGGCCAGCACCCGGTCGGTGACCGCGCCGACCCGTTCGGGGTCGAGGTCCTCCGACCACGAGGTGAAGTCGGAGAGGTCGCCGAAGAGCACGGTGACGATGCGCCGCTCGGCCGCGGGCAGGGAGGCCGCCGCGGGCAGGGCCGCACCGCAGTTGTGGCAGAAGCGGGCGCCCGGAACGGCGACGGTTCCACACACAGGACAGGTCACAGCGAATCCAACCCGCCTGCGGGTGTTCCTGATTCCCTGATTTTGTGATTGAGGTAATCCAGTTGCGCGGAAGCCGACCAGACCGCCGCGAAACGCACGGCCGGGTCGATGTCCGGATAAACGAGGTCGACGACCTGCTCGGCGGTGCGCGCGCCACCCGCGATCGCCGCCTTCACCTGCGTCAATCGCTCACGACGATGGACAAGGTAGGCACGCGCCACCGCCGACACGTCCTCCCGCACGGGACCGTGCCCGGGCAACATCAACATCTTCCCGTACGAGCTCAGACGCTCGAGACTGCCCAAATAAGCACCCAGGTCTCCGTCCGGATGGGCAACCACCGTCGTGCCGCGCCCCAGGATCGTGTCTCCGGTGAACATGACCTGGGCATTCCCGTGATCAACGAGAAAGCACACCGAATCGGACGTGTGTCCGGGCGTGTCCAAGACGGAGATCTCGAGGCCGGCAACGTCGAGGGTCTGGCCGGCGGCCAACGGCTCACCGGCGACGCAGTGGGCGGGATCGGCGGCGAGCACCGGGGTGCCG
>DASRYP010000271.1:0-8322 GCA_035687165.1 Actinoplanes sp.
CCGCCGCCGTGCCGCACGGCGTTGGTGAGCAGCTCGTTGACGGCCACCACGAAGTCGTCGAGGCGATCGCCGACGAGACCGGCCGCCCCGGCGCAGGACGTGACAGAGTGCCGCAGCGCGGTGATGGCGCTCCGGTCGAACGTCTCCGAGAGCAGTACGTCGGTGCCGATGCCTCGACGGTAGGCCAAGCCTGATCTTCCCGCAGGGCGGGCCACCGGCGGCCCACGAGATGTGGAAAGGTCGCCGCATGACCGGTGGTCTCCAGGCGCCGTTGTGGCGGGCGATCGCGGTCTACCGCATCGCCGCGTTGGCCTACGCCGCCGTCCTCGTGGTCAGCAACGCCGGCGGTTACGAGCGGCCCATGCCGGCTTGGCCGGTGCTCGCCGCGATGGCCGCGTGGACGGTGCTCACGACCTATGCGTACGCCGACCCGGCCCGCCGCCGGGCACCGCTGCTCGTGGCCGACCAGCTGATCACGATGGCCGCGCTGACCGCCAGCATCTGGATCGTGGGTCGGCCGGCGCTCGAAGCGGGCACGCCGACCCTCGCTGTTGCCTGGCACGTCGCGCCGGTGCTCTGCTGGGCAGTGGCCCGCGGGCGGCGCGCGGGCATCGTCGCCGCGCTCGCGATGGGCGCCACCGATCTGATCGTGCGGGCCCACTTCGACCAGGCCGCGTCGACCGGCGCGGTGCTCATGCTGCTGGCCGCGATCGCGGTCGGCTATCTGGTGCGGATCGCCGACGTGGCCCAGGAGAGGCTCGAGCGGGCGATCGAGCTCGAGGCGGCCACCCGCGAACGGGAACGGCTCGCCCGCGACATCCACGACTCCGTGCTGCAGGTGCTGGCCCTGGTCAAACGGCGCGGGGCGGGGCTCGACGGCGAGGCCGGGAACCTGGCTCGGCTGGCCGGCGAGCAGGAGGCGGCGCTGCGCAGCCTGGTGGTGGCGCGGCAGTCGAGCGACACGGGCGGCGACGACCTCGACCTGATGGCGCTGCTGCAGACGTACGCCTCCCCGTCCGTGACCGTCTCGGGCCCGGCCGGCGCCGTCGCCCTGCCCGCCCACGCCGCCCGCGAACTGCGCGCCGCCGTGGCCGCTGCCCTGGACAACGTGGCGCGGCACTGCGAGCCCGGCACGAAGATCTATCTGTTCGTCGAGGACGAGCCGGCCCAGGTGGTCGTTACCGTCCGTGACGATGGTTGCGGCATCCCGCCCGCCCGGCTGGCCCAGGCCGAGGCGCAGGGGCGGCTCGGTGTCGCCCACTCGATCCGCGGGCGGATGGCCGACCTCGGTGGCCGGGTGAAGATCGTCTCGGCGCCGGGTGCGGGCACCGAGGTCGAGATGACCGTGCCGCGCGCCCCGATATCGTGACGGCCATGACTGCTGCGATCCGGGTGATGGTGGTCGACGATCACCCGATGTGGCGCGAGGGCGTCAGCCGTGATCTGACCGCGGCGGGCTACGAGGTGGTCGCGACGACCGGCGAGGGCCGGCAGGCGGTGCGCATCGCGGCGGCCGCCCGTCCCGACGTCGTCGTCCTCGACCTGCACCTGCCCGACGTCTCCGGGGCGGAGGTGATCACCGGTCTGCAAGGCGAGCTTCCGGGCGTACGGATCCTGATGCTCTCGGCCAGCGGTGAGCAACAAGACGTGCTGGACGCGATGAAGGCCGGCGCGACGGGCTATCTGCTCAAGTCGGCCGGGCTGCCGGAGTTCCTCGACGCGGTCAGCCGCACGGCCGCCGGAGACACCGTCTTCACGCCCGGGCTGGCCGGTCTGGTGCTGGGCGAGTTCCGCCGGCTCGCGGTGACCGAGCCGGCCGGTCCGCGCGACGACACGCCGAAGCTCACCGAGCGGGAGACCGAGGTGCTGCGCCTGGTGGCGAAGGGCCTGTCGTACCGGCAGATCGCCGAGCGGCTCGTGCTGAGTCACCGCACGGTGCAGAACCACGTCCAGAACACGCTCGGCAAGCTCCAGCTGCACAACCGCGTGGAACTGACGCGTTACGCGATCGAGAAGGGGCTTTATTCGTAGGGCGGCGGATTGGTCTCGTGAATGGCCAGCTCCTCGGCCGTGGCGCCACCACCGGACGCGCCGGCGTCGTAGCCAACACTGTCGGTCTCGTCGTCGAAGCCGTAGCCCTCGTCGGGCGCGACCAGGCGGCCCACCGTCTGCGGGTCGTCGGAGTCGAGCTGGCCGTCGTCGTAGAGCGAAATCTGCGACTTCGGGTCGGAGGTCGGGCTCTCGCCCCACACGTCGGCGTCGAAGTCGCGCTGCTCGGAACTGCCGATCGTCTCGTCGATCGGGTTGTGCCGGACCGGGATCGGGTCCTCCGCGCCGAAGTCGGGCTCCTCCTGGCTGAGCCGATAGTCGAGCGACTCGCCCTCGACGGCCTCCTCCGCGGTGTCGCCGAATCGGTTGGAGCCGCCCGGGCCGACACCCGCCAGAGCCGCCGGGTCGGGACCGTCCGCCCAGCGGGTGCTCTCGACCTCGTCGTACGCGCTCGAATCCGCATCCGCGGTGTCGGGCAGACCGGAAGCTTCCGGGTCGGACACCTCAGCGGGGTAGTCGTTGTCTCGCATTCCCGCAATCTACCCGCGGGCGGGGTCCGTCATGCTTACCCCGGGAGCGTTCCAGACCACTGTTTCCGGCTCGCCCGACCCCGGCTCCTCCAGCTCGCCCAGCTCGCCGGAATCCCGCTCGTTCGTCCCCGGCTCGCGCCCGTGTCGCTGGTATCCGTCCTGCTCGTTCGCGTCGTCGGTGAGCAGCGCCCAGACCACCTTGCCGTCGTCGAGCCGCAGATTGCCCCAATGGTCAGCCACCGAGTCGATCAAAAGCATGCCGCGGCCGCCGTACGCCGTGGGGGAGACCGGACCGCCGGTGAAGGTCGGCACGTGCGTCGAGTGGTCGCGCACTGCCACGCTGAGGCCGCTGCCGTGCGTGGCGACGAGCACGACCATGTCCGTACGGGCGTGGACGACGACGTTGTTGACGAGCTCGGTGACGACGATGCAGGCGGTCCCGGCCAGGTCCGGCCGGTGCCACCGCGCACAGGCCTCGGTGATCAGCTCGCGGGCCCGGCGGGCGGCGCCCAGCGCGGGTTCCAGGTCGAGGCTCAGACGCCGTTGGGGTTCGGCCTGGCCGAGGTCGGTCAAGGCGTCCCGCACGCTCGGCCAGACCGGCCAGCCGGTGTCGGGCCAGGCGGCGGCGCCGCGCACGTCGCAGAGGGCGAGCTGGGCGCCGGGCCAGTCGATCGTCTCCCGACGCAGGTCACGCAGGACGGCGGCCGCGCCGGGCGTGGCCAGCACGAGCTCCCCGACCTCGACGATGACGGCCTCGGGCTGCTCGACGAGCACGTCGAGCAGCGCATTGCGTACCGCTGGGGAGGTGTCGGCGTCGAGGACCCCGGCCAGCTGGACCACGGGATATTCCGACCCGCGGTCCACCAGGTGCCGCACCTCGCTCGCCATGATCGCTCCATTGTGCATAACGTGTCCCCTTTTCGCATTTCGTGCGCGGTCGGGGGCCTGAACGCCGTCGTCGAGGCGGCACGGGATTAACTGGGACATAACCTCCCGTCAGGCATGGTCAGATGTACCCGGCGGTGGATATCTCATGCCGCCGGGCGCGAGGAATGTCGGTCAGCGACTCGTCTGCGCGGTGCGCAGCGGCGCCGGCTCGGGCCGGCGGGCAGGCGGGGAGGGCACATGGTGATGCTGCGGCTCGGCGAACCGGGTCAGCCCGATCACGGCGCCCAGCGTCACCGCGAAGCCGACCGCGGCCAGCCATTCCCGGCCCGGCTGGATGCGGTCACCGAGCAGCAGCAGACCCACGATCGCGGCCGGGACGGCGCCTGCCGCGTCCATCGCCGCGACCGCCGCGGTGGTCGAACCCCGCTGCATCGCCAGCCCCAGCAGCAACTGGCCGACCAGCGAGTGCACGACGAGCAGATAAAGCAGCGGGTTGGCGAAGAAGCCGGCGGCGGAGTGCTCGGTGGCCAGCGGCCGGGCGGCGATGGCGGCGGCGCTGAACCCCACCCCGGCCAGCGAGCCGAGCGCCACCGAGCCGACGGCGCCATGCAGCCGTACGGCGAAGAAGCCCAGCCCCGCGATCACCAGGAGCGCTACGGCGAGGCCCACGATGCCGGCCGCGCCCAGCGGCCGGGCGTGCGCCGGCTGGGCCGAGTGAACCAGCCCCGCGATGCCCGCCATCAGCAGGACCAGCAGCACGATCTCGGCCGCCGGCAGCGACCACTTGAGCAGCACCACGCCGAGCACGGCGGTCACGCCGAGACCGGCGGCCACGCTGGCCTGCACGAGGAAGAGCGGCAGATCCGCACGGGCGAGGAACGCGAAGACGAACCCGAGCACCTGGCAGCCGATGCCGAGCAGGTAGGTCCGCTGGCCGGCCAGGCGTACGAGAAGGTTGGGGTCGAAGGTGTGGTGCACGGTCGTGCGCGCCGCAGCCGCCGACTGCAACAGGTTCGCCACCCCGTACGCCAAAATCATGGCGGCGAGGAAGCACCATCCTGAGGACACCACCTGACGCACGATAGACCAGCCGAGCCGTTACCTCAGCGGTTCGGGGACACTCTCGGCGCGGGGTACGCCCGGCATCACGCAGCGCAACACCCGCTGGGCTGAATGTCCGTTACCGGGCCAGCGCGGTCAGCACCGTCTCGTGCAGCGGCCCGTTCGTGGCGATCACCGAGGACTTGTCGGCCGCGGGGCGTCCGGCCAGGTCGGTGATCGTGCCACCGGCCTCCTCGACGATCGGGATCAGCGCGGCCACGTCCCAGAGCGACAGCTCCGGCTCGGCCATCACGTCGAGGGCGCCCTCGGCCAGCAGCATATAGCCGTAGAAGTCCCCGTAGGCGCGGCTGCGCCAGGCGGCCAGGCTGAGTTCCACGAGCTGGTGCAGACGCCCGATCTCGTGCCAGCCGTCGAGACTCGCATAACAGACGCTGGCGTCGGCCAGCCGCCCCACACCGGAGACCTGGATGCGGGTGGCGGCGCGTTGATGCTTTCCCGCGTACGCCCCGTGGCCGCGCGCACCCCACCAGCGGCGCCCCAGGGCGGGCGCGCTCACCAGACCGGCGACCGGGACGTCCCCCTCGAGCAGCGCGATCAGCGTGCCCCAGATCGGCACCCCCCGAACGAAATTCTTGGTGCCGTCGATCGGGTCGATCACCCAGCGCCGGCTGCCCGGCCCCGCCACCGCCGGCGTCAGCCCGAACTCCTCGCCGAGCACGCCGTCCCGCGGCCGGGCGCGGGCGAGAGTGGACCGGATCGCCTGCTCGACCGCGGTGTCGGCGTCGGTGACCGGGGTCAGGTCAGGCTTGGACTCGACCCGCAGGTCGAGCGCGCGGAACCGGCTCATCGAAATCGAGTCGGCGGTGTCCGCGAGCAGATGGGCAAGGGCAAGATCGTCGGCGTAACCGGCCATGCCCGCACGCTAGCCGATTCCCCCCGCGGCCGACCTCGCACAGCCCCCGACTGCGCGGGCCGGCGGGTCAGGCCGTCGGGAGTTGGTCGTCGGGTGGGGTGTCGCGGGTGTCGGTCTCGCCGGCCCGGGAGGCCAGCAGGCGGCGGTAGGACTGGAGGCGGCGCGGGTCGGCCTTGCCCGCGGCCACCCAGGCGTCGAGACGGCAGTCGACGTCGTTGCTCGTGTGGCCGCAGTGCGGCTGGTCTTCGACCGTGCCCTCGACCAGGTCGGAGAAGCCGTGCAGCAGGCTCTCGGCACTCACGTGGGCCAGGCCGAAGCTGCGGATGCCGGGCGTGTCGATGATCCAGCCCGGGTCTTTGCGGGAGCCTCCCACCGTCGGCAGTCGCAGGGCGACGGCGCTGGTCGACGTGTGCCGGCCCTTGCCGATCGCGCTGACCACGCCGACCGTGCGCAGAGCGTGCGGGACCAGCCGGTTGACCAGCGTGGACTTGCCGACACCGGAGTGGCCGACCAGCACCGAGATGGTGCCGGCGAGCCGTTGACGCAGGTCGGAGAGGTCGCTGTCGGGGCGAACCAGCACGTACGGCAGGTCGAGCTCGGCGTAGTAGCCGACCACCGCCTCGGGCCCGGCCAGGTCGGCTTTGGTCAGGCAGAGCAGCGGCTCGATGCCGGCGTCGTAGGCCGCGACCAGGCAGCGGTCGATGAAGCCGGTGCGCGGCGGCGGGTCGGCCAGCGCGCTGACGATGACGAGTTGGTCGGCGTTCGCCACGACCACCCGTTCGAGCCGGCCCTCAGGCGTGGTGTCGTCGTCGTCGGCCGTGCGGCGCAGCACCGACGTGCGCTCGCCGATGCGCACGATGCGGGCCAGCGCGCCGGCGTCACCGGACACGTCGCCGACCAGCGCGACCCGGTCGCCGACGACCACGGACTTGCGGCCCAGCTCGCGGGCGCGCATCGCGGTGATCACCGGGGTCTCGGGCGGCGCCTCCTCGCGCACACAGCCGTACCGGCCGCGGTCGACGCTGATCACCAGCGCGTCGACGGCATCGTCGTGCTTCGGTCGAGTGCGTGTTCGCGGACGCGATGAACGACCCGGCCTGACCCGGACATCGTCCTCGTCGTACTCCCGCTTGCGGCCTGGCAGGTCTAGCTCCTCGCCACGAGTCCCGCCCAGAGTTCGGTGAACTCGGGCAACGTCTTCGAGGTACACGCTACGTCGGTGAGGGAGATGCCCGGCACACCGAGTCCGATAACCGCGGCGGCGTGCGCCATCCGATGGTCGGCATACGTCTCGAACTCGGTGGCGCGCAACGGCCGCGGCACGATGTGCAGCCCGTCCGGCAGCTCGGTGACCTCGGCGCCGGCCTTGCTCAACTCGGCGGCGAGCGCGGCGAGGCGGTCGGTCTCGTGACCTCGGATGTGCGCCACCCCGCGCAGCTCGGACGGCCCGTCGGCCAGGGCGGCCAGGGCGGCGATCACCGGGGTGAGCTCGCTCACCTCGGACAGGTCGGCGGTGATGCCGTGCGGCGAGCCGGTGCCCCGCACGGTGAGACCGTCGGCCGACTGGGTGACCTCGGCGCCGAGCGCGGTGAGCAGCTCGGTGAGCCGGCCCACCGGCTGCCAGCTCTGCACCGGCCAGCCGCCGAGCGTGACGGACCCACCGGTGACGATGGCGGCGGCGAAGAACGGGACCGCACCGGAGAGATCAGGCTCGATCACCCACGTGCGCCCGCGCAGCTCGCCGGGCTCGACGGCCCAGACATCAGGAACTGACTCGTCGACCACAGCCCCCGCAGCGCGCAGCATGTGCGTGGTCATGCGCAGATGGGGAGCGGACGGAACCGGCGGCCCCTCGTGGCGCAGCACCAGCCCCTTGGTGAAGCGCGGAGCCGACAGCAGCAGACCCGAGACGAACTGGCTGGACCCGGACGCGTCGAGCACGGCCGCACCGCCCTCGACCAGCCCGGCCCCGCGCACGGTGAGTGGCAGCCCGTCGGTGGGCGAGGCGTCGATCGACACACCGAGCGAACGCAACGCCTCGACGATCGGACGCAGCGGCCGGTTGCGCGCGTGCGGGTCACCGTCGAACTCGACTGTGCCCTCGGCCAGCGCCGCGGCCGGCGGCAGGAACCGCATGATCGTGCCGGCGAGCCCGACGTCGACCCGCGCGGGCCCGCGCAAGGGCCCCGGCTCGACCAGCCACTGCTCGTCGGCGGCGGTGTCGACACCCACGCCGAGCGCCCGCAGGCCGGCGGCCATCAGCTCGGTGTCACGGGCCCGAAGCGGCCGCTCGATCACCGAGGGGCCGGCCGCCAGCGCCGCCAGCACCAGGGCGCGGGCCGACATCGACTTGGACCCTGGCAGCCGCACGGTGGCGGCGACGGGACCGGACGCGGACGGGGCGAGCCAGGGGCGGAGTTCTGTGGTCACGGGGGACATTGTGCCGGGGGTGGCTGACAATTTCGTGGAGCGTTCCCGCACCCCGGGACGGGTGTACCGTTCCGGGACATGTGCGGGCGGTACGCGACGACCAGGAGCGAAGCGGAGCTGGCCGACCTGTTCGAGGCTGTGAACGTCGCCGAACAGGCGGCCCCCAGCTGGAACGTGGCCCCGACCGATTCCGTCCCGGTCGTCCGCATGGCACAGACCCACGACGTCCGCGTCCTCGACTCGGCGCGCTGGGGCCTCGTGCCGCCGTGGGCAAAGGATCTCCGCGCCGGCGCCCGCATGATCAACGCCCGCTCCGAGACCGTGGCCAGGTCCAAAGCCTTCGCCCCGTCCTTCGCCCGCCGGCGCTGCCTGGTCCCGGCTGACGGCTGGTTCGAGTGGGTCCGCGACGGCAAGCAGCGCCGTCCGTTCTACCTGACCCCCGCCGACGGT
>DASRYP010000272.1:0-18959 GCA_035687165.1 Actinoplanes sp.
TGAGCCGGGCCCGTTGACGACCGACAGCCACAACCGGTCCCGCCACGGCTCGAGGCGGGGGCGCAGTTCGTCGGCCGCCATCATCACCGAGGCCAGCACACTGCGCCCGGTCAGCAGCTCGGCGCCGAGGCGGCTGCGCACGCACACCAGTCGCGCCGCGTCGTCCAGGGAGAGCGCGCCGGCCACGTACGCGGCGGCGATCTCGCCCTGCGAGTGGCCGATGACGGCGGCCGGACGGACGCCGTACGCGTGCCACAGCTCGGCCAGCGAGACGGCCACGGCGAACAGGACCGGTTGTAGGTTCTCGACCTCGGCGAGCGAGGGTGCGCCAGGCTCGCCGAGCAGCGCCGCGATCGGGTCCCAGCCGGTGTGCCGGGCGATCGCGTCGGCGCACCGGCGCATCGAGGCCCGGAAGGTCTCCTCGGTCTCGAACAGGCCGACGGCCATCCCCGGCCACTGGGCGCCCTGCCCGGCGAAAACGAAGGCGACCCGGCGCGGGGCGGCACCGGCCGAGCCGGTGCGGACCTCAGCCGACTGCTCCCCCGCCGCCAGGGCGTCCAGGCCGGCCAGCATCCTGGGTGGGTCGGCGGCGGTCACCGCGGCGCGATGCCTGAAGCCGGTACGGGTGGTGGCGAGCGAGAGAGCGACTTCGCCGAGGCCGAGGCCGGGGTGGGAGCGGACGTGCTCGGCGAGCAGCGCGGCCTGCGCCTCGACCGCCGCCTCGTCCCGCCCGGAAAGCAACCACGGCCCGGGAGCGACAGCCCGGGGGGCGGCGGCAGCCGGGACGTGCTGGGCGACGACCAGGTGGCTGTTGGTCCCGCCGATGCCGAAGCTGCTGACGCCGGCCACCCGGGGCCGGTCGGCGGGCCACGGCTCGGCGCCGGTCACCACCCGCAACCGCAGCTCGTCGAGGGGAATGGCCGGGTTCGGGGAGACGAAGTTGAGGCTCGCCGGCAGCACACCGCGGTCGACCGCGAGCACCGCCTTGAGCAGGCCGGCGACCCCGGCCGCGCCTTCCAAGTGGCCGATGTTGGTCTTGACCGAGCCGACCGGCAGGGTGTTCCCCGCGCCGGCCCGGGCAGCAGCGAGCGCGGCCGCCTCGACCGGGTCGCCGGCCGCGGTGCCGGTGCCGTGCAGCTCGACGTAGCCGAGGTCGTCCGGCCTGATACCAGCCGAGCGCCAGGCCGCGGTGAGCACCTCCCGTTGCGCCTGCACGTCCGGTGTGGTGAGGGTCCCGCCGCCGCCGTCGTTGTTGACCGCGCTGCCGAGGATGACCGCGCGGATCGGGTCGTCGTCGGCGACCGCGCGGTCCAGCGGCTTGAGGACGAGCACCGCCGCGCCCTCGCCGCGGACGATGCCGTTGGCCCGCGCGTCGAAGGTGAAGCACCGCCCGTCCGGCGAGAGGGCACCCAGCGTCTGTGTCCGGGCCACGCCGTCGACGGACAGATTCAGCTGCACGCCGCCGACCAAGGCCAGCTCGGCCTCCCCGCGGCGCAGGCTCTCGACCGCCAGGTGGACGGCGACCAGCGACGACGACTGTCCACTGTCGATGGTGAGGCTGGGACCGCGCAGGCCGAGGGCGTAGGACACTCGGTTCGCAATGATGCCGCGCAGCACGCCGGTCAGCGAGTCGCCGGTGACGGCCGCGGCGCCCCGGGCGCCGAGCAGGGCCGCGTAGTCGTCGGCGATGGCGCCGACATAGACCGCCGTGTCGCTGCCGCGCAGCGACTCCGGCAACAGCCGGGCGTCCTCCAGCGCCTCCCACACCAGCTCCAGCAGGAGACGCTGCTGCGGGTCGGTGGCCGCGGCGGCCCGGGGCGAGACGCCGAAGAAGCCGGCGTCGAACCCGGTGACGTCGTCGAGGAAACCGCCGCGCAGCGCCCCCGAGGGCGGGTCGTCGGCGCCGGTACGGAACCCAGGGCCGAGGCGGTCGGCGGGGATGTCGCCGACCGCTTCCCGCCCGTCGACCAGCAAACGCCAGAACTGCTCCAGCCCCGCCGCGCCCGGGAGCCGGCAGGCGACCCCAATCACGGCCGTCGGCATGCTGACCTCAGTGGACAATGTGCTAACCCTCCGCTACCAGGTGACGGGGAGGCGGTGTACGCCGTAGACGAACATGTCGTCCTGGAACTTGAGCTCCGCCGGCTCGACCGCGAGACGCAGGCCGGGCAGCCGGCGCACCAGCGTCTCGAAGGCCACCGACAACTCCAGCCGGGCCAGGCCCTGACCGATGCAGTGGTGCACACCGTGCCCGAGCGTCACGTGGCCGCGGGCGCCGCGCCGCACGTCGAAGCGGTCGGGGTCGGCGAAGACGGCGGCGTCCCGGTTGGCCGCGGGCAACAACACGATCACGCCTTCGCCGGCCTTGACCGTCTGCCCACCGACCTCGAGGTCCTCGGTCGCGGCGCGGCCGATGCCCCACTGGGTGATGGTGTGAAAGCGCAGCATCTCCTCGACGGCACCCTCCACCAGGCCCGGCTCCGCGCTGAGCACGGCGAACTGCTCGGGGTCGCGCAGCAGCGACAGGGCGCCCAGCCCGATCACGTTGGCCGTGGTGTCGAGGCCACCCGCGAGCAGCAGCAGCGCGAACGCCACCAGCTCGTAGCGGCTCAGCTCGCCGGCGCGGACCCGCTCGACCACCAGGCGGCCGATCAGGTCTTCGGTCGGCTCAGCCACCTTCGCGGTGACCAGCGCGTCCATGAAGCCGACCAGCGCGGCGTTGGCCTCCTCGTGCGCCGAGGCCGGCACGTCACGCCGGTGCAGGGTCTCGGTCCAGCTGAGGAAGAGCTCCTGGTCCGCGGCAGGCACCCCGAGCATCTCGCAGATGACCAGCACGGTGACCGGGCGGGCGAAGGCGGCGACCAGGTCGGCCGAGCGAGGACCGGTGATCAGCTCCTCGATGGCCGCGTCCATGATCTCCTGGACCCGGGGGCGCATCGCTCGCATCCGCCGGGTGGTGAACTCACCCGTCAGCATCGACCGCAGCCGAGTGTGTCCGGGCGGGTCCATCTGGATAAACGCGCCCGGGAGGATGATCGGCGGCACGAACATCTTCGGGTAGCCGTGCATCGTCATGCTCGAGCTGAACCGAGTGTCGCCGAGCACCGCCCGAGCGTCCGCATACCGGGTAACCAGCCACGCCTCCTCGCCGATGGGCGGCTGGATCCGGATCAGGCCGTCCTGCTCCTGCCACTGGGCGTATTCCGGCGCCAGGTCCATCGGGCAGCCGGCCGGGCGCACGGCGGGGAAGGCCTCGGTCACCAGGTCACCTCCAGCTCGCGCGGGCTGTAGACCAGAGAGTTGTCCCGATAGGGCAGCTCGGTGGCGGGTTTGGTGAGCCGCAGCCCGGGCGCCCGGCGCACCAGCGTCCCGATCGCGACCTGGAGCTCGACGCGGGCCAGGAACTTACCTACGCAGTTGTGGATGCCGTGCCCGAAGGTCATCGGGTCCGGTCCCGCACGCCCGATGTCGAACTTCTCCGGCTCCGGGTACGCTGTGCCGTCGCGCCCGGCCGAGGGGGTGAGCAGGACGACGCCCTCACCGGCCTTGATCAGCTGGCCGCCCAGCTCGATATCCTCGGCGGCGACCCGGCCGACACCGAACTGCATCGTGTTCTGGAAGCGGAGGATTTCGTCGACGGCCGGCTCGATCAGCTCAGGGTCGGCGCGCAGGCGCTCGAGCTGATCGGGGTTCTCCAGCAGAGCCAGCACGCCCAGCGCGATCGAGCTAGCCGTGGTGTCGAAGCCGGCCGAGAGCATCATCAAGCCGATCACGACGACCTCTTGGCGGGTCAGTTCCCCGTTCGCGATGTGCACCTCGGCGAGCTTGCCGAGCAGGTCGTCAGTCGGTGCCTGCTCCTTTGCCTCGACCAGGACGTGCATGTATTCGATCAGGCCGGTGAAGGCGGCAGCCTGCTCCTCGGGGGTGCCGTCCCGCTCGATCAGCAGGAGGATCCAGGCGCCGAACTTGTCGCGGTCGGGGAACGGCACGCCGAGGAACTCGCAGATCACCATCTGCGGCAGCAGCGACGCGTAACTCGCGACCAGGTCGACCGGTCGGGGGCCGACCAGCAGCCGGTCGATCAACTCGTCGACGATCCCCTGGATCCAGGGCCGCAGCTTCTCGGCCGCGCGGCTGGTGAACCAGGTGGCCACGGTGCGGCGGTAGCGGGTGTGGTCGGGCGGGTCCATCGCCACGAAGGCGCCGGGCTGACGCTCGCCGGGCACATAAAACCGCGGGTACCCGGGGTGGGTCATGTCCGAGCTGAAGCGGAGGTCGAGGAAGGCGGCCCGGATGTCCTCGAAGCGGGTCACCAGCCAGGCCTGGTCGCCGGTCGGAAGGGTGACCCGAGTGACCGGATCGCTGTCGCGAAGCTTGGCATAGAGGGCGGGCGGATCGAGTGGGTTGCCGGTGTCACGGGAAATCGGGAACGACAGGGTGTCAGCAGGCACGGATGTCCTACCCATCATCTCGAGTCAATGTCATCGAAAGGGAGGTTGCCAGACGTCTGACTAGCATCATTCGTCGAATTCGACTTGACGAAGATCCTCCGACCGTAGCAGAGGATCCGGATCAACAAAATGGCCCTAAAGAGGCCAGAAACTTTCGATACCCGAATTTTGCGAGGCCCGCTTCAGACCCTCGAACCCCGGCCAGAACAGGGATTATGCACCAGCGACATACATGACGCTTCATTGTTAATGATCATGGGACGCCCATGTTCTCGCAGCTGAACCGGTGTACTCGCTCGAAATCTTTGTCCATGTTGGACACCGGGCGAGCAAGCGGCCAGGTCAACCGTCCATTAAAGCGAACCACCGAGCATCGAGTGACAACGATCACAGAAGACGGAATGAACTCCCGGGCCGAGGCACATTGTTACGCGCGCATTCTTTCTGTTCAGGCGAATTCGTGCGGCGTGTCAGTTGCGCATCCAGTGGGCGTACGTGAATACGCAAGGTAACTACTCAGGTCAGTTGATCGTGGGGATCCATGGTCGGCCGGACGTGAGTTGGATCAGGACACCGCAGACGTTGATGCCGTCCTTGGCGGCTTGTGGCGAGAGGTATGAACGCAGGTAACAGAAGTGTTCGGCGCCGGCGAGTGTGCGCATCGCGCCGGAGATCCGCTGCCAGATCTTGATCATGCGGACTTCCCGTTCGGCCGGGCTGCTGTCGAACGGGCATCGTTGCGGGTCGTGAGCGAATCGCAGGTAGTCGTCGATGCGTGCCCGGCTATCCAGGGGGCCGGTTTCCGGCCGGCCGGGGGGCCGGGGTCTCTAACCGGCGTGATCCTTGACCCCGGCCACACCGGCTGGGCGGAACAAGGCCACCCCGCCCCCAGAGGCCGGCTCGGGCACACGGTCTCGTCCGGACTCTCGACCTATCGCGACGTACGACCCGGGTGACCGCCCGCGCGAGAGCCTGTTCCATCACCGAAGCCACTCCAGTGGCGCCACGATGGACGGCATGCCAGGCACTCGAACTTCGTGCCCAACCGCACCAAAAATCAGATTGCCAGAGAACGACAACCCGAGTAGTTACTACGCGAGTAGTCTGCTCATCCCTGCATCGCGCTCCTCAGCAATCGTTCGGACGCGTCGAGGTAACGGCGGGCAAATTCCTGGTCAAGACCCCGCGAGCCGAGGATCGGCCGGCCCGTGGTGCCGAATAACGAGCCGCTGTGTCCCGTCAGTCCGGGCGCGAAGATCACCGGAAGAACCCGCCGGGCATAGGTCCGGGCCGACTGGGTCAGCACCCGGATCAGGAGCTCAGAGACGTGATATCTCCACGAATCCGTGCCTCGCAGATTGTCCCGGACTCCCGTCCGGACCAGACCCGGGCAGAGACCGAAATACTCCGGGCCCGGGAAGCGCTCGGCACCACCGACCACCAGCGCCTCGTTGCCGGCCACCGTGTTCCAGTGCACCTTCATCGCCTCGTAGCCGCGCTCGGCGTTGAGGTCGTCCACGTCACCCAGTTCGTTCAGCCCGGGCGAGCCCATCACGAAGACGCGCGGTGTCAGGCCGCCGGGCGGCCGGGCGGTGCCCAGCCGGCCGGCCAGGCCGGGCAGCATCGCCAGCCGGTTCAGGTAACTCGTCGCCAGGTCCCGCTCGAGCCCCTCCGCGGTCACCTCGCGCCCGGCCTCCGCTGCGAAGATCCCGGTGGTGAAGAGCAGGACGTCCGCCGTCTCCACGGGCAGGCCGGCCGCCACCGCGACGGCCCGTTCCATCAACGACAGGTCGCCGGCCACGAAGCGCAGCCGGGCCGACGGCTCGTCGCGCATTGACCGCCCCACCACGGTCGTGACCGCGCCGCGCTCGACGGCGGCCAGCGCGATCGCACGGCCGAGACCATTGGTCCCGCCGACCACAACCATCTCCCGGCCGCGCAGGTCAAGCCCGGCGAACGGTGCCGGCCGCAGTGGAAAAGCACGGTCACGCCTGGGCAAGCTCACGCGTCCGCGTCCAGCCCGGCGGCGATCGCCAGGAGCACCTCGTCCCGCTTGCCGACCAGATAGAAGTGCCCGCCGGCGAAGGTCAGGACCCGCGTCGACCCCGTGGTGTGATCGCCCCAGGCAGCGGCCTCGCCGGCGTCGACCTTGGGGTCCTCGTCGCCGACCAGCACGACGATGTCGCAGTCCACCCGCCGCCCCGGCTCCGGGTTATAGGTCGCCAGGGCCGCGTAGTCGCCGCGGATCGAGGGCAGCACCATTTCCCGCAGGTCGGCGTCGTCAAGGACCTGGGCGTCCGTGCCGCCGAGTGCGCGCACCTCGGCCAGCACCCCCGCGTCGTCGCGCCGGTGCACGTCCTCACTCGGCCGCTGCCTCGAGGGCGCCGTGCGCCCCGACACGAAAAGGGTCACCAGATCCGGCCGTCCGGCCCGGTGCATTCGAACTGCCACCTCGTACGCGACGGCCGCGCCCATGCTGTGCCCGAAGAAGGCGAGTGGGCGGTTACCCAGCGAGCGCAACGCCTCGTACGCCCCGTCGGCCAGCGCCTCGATGCTCGGCAGCAACGCTTCACGAAGGCGTTCCTGCCGACCCGGATACTGCACGCCGACCACTGGCGCCACCGCGCGCAGCGCCGACGCCATCGGCCGGAAGAACGTGGCCGAGCCACCCGCGTGCGGGAAACACACCAGCGTCGTCCCGCCCGCCGCATCCGGGTGAAACTGCCGCAACCACAGGCTCATAGGACTCCCTCGGGATAAACGCGCAGCTCCGCGTTCCGGGCCGCATGAAGCCCTACCCTACGACGCTCCATCATCGAGAGTGATGTATCAAACTACACACTTGACCGACGGCCGAGCGAGCCTGCTAACTTCTGAGACAAGTCACCGCCACGACCACCGTGCCCAATCATCTGACCATGATCGCCCGCCATTCTGTGCTGGGCTTCATCGAGTCATTTCGCGACCCCGGAGCCTTACCGGGGAAACTTCACGTCTTGCCAGGAAATGGAGACTGCCCTGTGAACGAAACGGGATCAAGCTTGGTGTCCACTACTGAACTCAAGGGTTGGGTCGACGGCATCCGCGAAATCAACGCGGAGGCTGCGGACGCGTCCGGCGGCGACGGCGGGAAGGAGCGGATGACGGCTCCCTATGACGCCGCGGCCGGCTGGTCACTGCACGGGGAATTGTGGAACTGGGGCATTCACGACCAGACCCTGGCCGACGAGATCAACCGCCTGCTCCCTGGCTTCGACCGTTACGACACCGACGGGCACAGCGAGCAGCTCTATCTGATGACGCTCCGCGAACTTCCCCTGGCGTACGCCGACTACCAGGGAATACGTATCCTCGAGGTGGGCTGCGGAATGGGACATGGCCTGAATTTCCTGTCCCGGGTGGTGCCCGCCGCACGTCTGGTCGGCCTCGACCTTTCCCAGCCGGCAGTCGATCGCGCGAACGCCACCCTGTCCCGCGGCAACCAGCTCTTCTACGTGCACGGAGACGCCGAGAACCTGCCGTTCGAGGACAGCGAATTCGACGTCGTCATCAATGTAGAGAGCTCGCACAACTATCCCGACCTGGGGCGCTTTATCCGCGAGGTGGCCCGCGTCCTCAAACCTGGCGGACACCTGTCACACGTCGACATCATGACCGACCGCCGCCTGACCGAGTTCGCCGCCCTGAAACGCGCCGACCATGGTCTGCACTGGACAGCCGAACGCGACGTTTCCGAACAGGTCCGAGAATCAATTCGCCGGCGCATGCGCCCCGGCAGCACGGTGCGCGAGCTCTATCGCTACAAGAAACACAAGCTCCCCTTCGCCGTACGCCGCATGGGCGGCCCGGACGGAATTCGCTTCTATGGTGCAGAATTCGCCGGATATCGCGACTCCCTGCCCGTACGCATCGTAAACGTAGCTCTGGGACGGCCTTCGAAGCCCGCAATCGACGGCGGCAGCTACGTCTTCAGCGTTGCAGAGAAGCCCCTCCGGGGCACTCAAAACATCCCACCCATCGCATAGGGCTGGCACACGGTCACGTTCGCCTATTGATACGCCTTGCCTGGCCCAGCGCCTGCTACGCGAGAGCAGTTGGCCCGGTTCGCGCCGCGGGTCAGCGTTGCCGTCGACGACGGTCGTGGCCGGGCTCCTCCCCCGTCGTTGAACGCTCAGCCGATGTCGTAGAACCCTTCCCCGTCGAGGTAGCGGGCCGTCAGGATGTCGTGCAGGACGGTGCTCTCCAGCGGGTGCACCAGATAGACCCGCATGGGGTACGTCCAGTCGTCGACGGAACGGTGCAGCGTGTCGCCCGGCTGCACGTTGAGCATCAGGTGCTGGAAACTGTCGAGGGCCCGCAACTCGGCCATCTTCGGGTAGCCGCGCAGCGTCCCCGCCTTCGGCGAGACCATGTTGACCAGCCCGGCATGGTTCCGCAACTGGTAGCCGTCGCTCCGGCGGGCGTGGAAGCGGTCCGGGTCGGTGTAGGCGTCGACGGTCCAGTCGAGCTGGTGGGTCCCGATCGCCGCGCGGACCGGGATGTGCAGGTCGGCACCGCAGGCGCGGGCGGCGGTCTCGATCAGCCGGGGGCCGTCCGGGGTGAGCTTGAGCTCGGTGTGTGCGGGGCCGTGCCGCAGCCCCAGCGCGTCGAGTACGCGGAACGTGTAGCCGGCCAGAGCGTCCTGCTCGGCGCCGTGGCGAGGCAGCAACTGCGCGCTTGCGCCGAGGTCACGGACGCCGTTGGCGGCGATGTGGTGCATCCGCCAGATGTCCGTGACATGGTGCAGGCCGTCCAGGCTCACGGTGTTGACGATGTACTCACCGCCGGCGAGATACTGCTGGACGAGGATCTGATGATTCTGGGCACCCAGCGCGCTGTCCGTACCGATCAGCTTGGTGAACGCGGCCGTCACCTCGGTCGCGTCCCGGCAGAAGTGGATGCCGTCGTTGCCCGCGCTGCGCACCGGTTTGAGGACGATCTGACTACCGAGCGAGGCGTACCAGTCGAGCAGGGTGTCCAGATCCGCGACCAGCGTCTGCACGGCGGTCGGTACTCCCGCGGCCCGCACGGTCTCCAGCATGCGGAACTTGTCGCGGCGGGCGGCGCTGCGCTGGGTCCCGTTCGTCCGCAGGGCGAGAGTCTCGCTCAGGACGTCCGCGACCTCGACGCCGCTCTCGGTTCCGGGGATGACACAGACCGGCGCGTACGCGGCCACGGCCTCGGCGGTGCGCGCGACGTCGTCGCCGTGCACGATGTCGGCGATGAAGTCGCCCGGCTGATAACTGCGCCCGTACGTCGGATTGGGCGAGGCGGTACTGCGCACGTGGACACAGTCGTAGCCTCGCTCGCGGAAGATCGGCGCGAGGGCGCGGGCGCTGGAGTACGCGTCGACGATGGCTACGACACGGGAGTTCGGCGGGGTGCTGGCCATCCGTCCATTATCCGGTATGTCCGTCACGGCAGGTCGAGTCCGGTGTACCGGGCGAGGAAGGCCAGCGTGTCGGCGATCAGCGTGGCCGCGCTGGACACCGCGCGTCCCTTGTGGCCGGCGGCGCTCTCGGCGCGCAGGACGACGGGCTTGTCCCCCGACGTGGCGTACTGCAGTGCGGCGCACATCTTGCGGGCGTGCATCGGGTCGACCCGCCGGTCGTTGTCGGACACCGTGAACAGCACCGCCGGATAGTCCACGCCACGCTGCACCCGATGGTACGGCGAGTAGCCGAGCAGCCAGGCGAGTTCCGCCGGTTCGCGGGCCGACCCGTACTCGGAGACCCAGAGGTTGCCCATGCCGAACTGCTCGTAGCGAACCATGTCCAACAGCGGCGCCTCGCACACCATCGCGCTGAACAGGCCGGGTTGCTGTGTCAGGGCCGCACCGATGAGCAGGCCGCCGTTGGAGCCGCCGTAGCCACCGAGTTGTCCAGGAGTGGTCCAGCCGCCGTCGATCAGGGCCTGGGCCGCGGCGTGGAAGTCGTCGAACACCCGCTGCTTGTGCTCGCGCATGCCGGCCCGGTGCCACTGCTCGCCCTCCTCGCCGCCGCCGCGGAGATTGGCCACCGCGTACACGCCACCGGCCCGCACCCAGGCCAGGATCTGCGGGTCGTACGCGGGCACCAGGGACGAGCCGAATCCGCCGTAGCCCGACAGCACGGCCGGTCGTGGCCCGGACCGGTCCCGCGGCTCGACCACCATCATCCGGACGAGGGTGCCGTCCGCGGAGCGGTAGGTCAGCTGCGAGCTGCGGACGTCGGGCACCGGTACCGCGCCGGGCGCGTCCGCCCACACCGTCGTCTCGCCGGTCCGGGCGTCGTACCGCAGGATCTTGCTGGGAGTGACGCTGTCCGTCCAGGAGAACCATGCCTCGCAGCCACGTTTGGGCCGCTCGTGGAGTCCACCGATCGACCCGATGCCCGGCAGCGGCACGGTGCCCAGCCGTTCGCCGGTGGCCAGGTCGTGCACGGTGATGTCACTGGCGGCGTGCCGGGTCCAGCCGGCCAGCAGCACCGGCCGCGCCAACTGTGGCCCGTCCAGGATGGCGAAGTCGGTAAGCACCGCCTCCGGGTCCTCGGGCACCAGGTCGTGCCACGATTCGTAGCGCAGGTCCGCCGGATCCGCGACGCAGAGCCGGGATCGGGGCGCGTCGCGGTCGGTGAACAGGTAGGCCCGCCCGTCGCGCCACATGTAGACGCCCGTGTCCGCGTCGACATCGACCTGCACTGTGCGCCATGCCGGGCGCTGCGGGGTACCGCTGGTCAGGTCGCCGAGCCACAGATCGCTGCGATTCTCGGTACCCCGTGACGCCCCCAGGCTCAGCCAGTGGCCGTCCGCACTGATCAGGAAACCGAAATCGGTGCTGTCGGGCAGGCCGTCGCCGAACACCACGTCGTCGTCCCGGTCCGGGTCGGTGCCGACCCGGTGCAGGTATACGCGCCGGGCCTGGCCGGTGACCGCGACGGTGGCGTCCGCCAGCTGCCGGACGTAGTAGAAGGCGGTGCCGTCCGGGAGCCAGGCGAAGGCGCCGTGCCGGACCCGCGAGATGGGGCCTTCCACGTCCTGGCCGGTGGCGACGTCCAGGACGTACAGGAATGACTCCTCCGCACCGCCGTGCGAGAGTTTGTACGCGAGCCGGCGGCCCGCGGGATCCACGTGCCAGGCGTCGATTACCGTGTGCCCGGCGGGATCCCGGCGCACCGGATCGAGCAGGACCCGCTCGCTACCGTCCGGTTCGGCCACCACCAGGACGCCCCGCTCCGCGTCCGGCAGCCGGCGGGTGAAGAAGTTGCGGTCGCCGCGCCACACCGGGGCGCTGACGCTGCCCGCGCCCATCAGCTCGGTGACCCGCTTGCCCAGCTCCGCACGGCCGGGCAACGCGTCGAGCGTACGGTCGCAGAGCTCCCGCTGCGCGGCCAGCCACTGCCGCGTCCGCGGGGACTCCGGATCCTCCAGCCACCGGTACGGGTCTTCGATATGGTGTCCGTGCAGGTGCTCACCGCCGGCGACCCGGTGCGCGGGAGGATAGCTGTCCGGCATGGCTCAGGCTTCCTGACGCTTGGCCAGCACCGTACGCGCGGGCTGCGGCGGGTCCGCCGGAGCGACCGGGCCGGGCAGGGTGTGGAAGGCGCCACCGTGGAACAGCAGCGGATCGGGCCTGTCCGCGTCCGACGGCGTGAACGACAGGACCCGGGCCAGGACGATCGAATGGTCCCCGGCCGGCACGAGCTGCTCCACCCGGCACTCGAGCCATGCATCCCCGTCCTTCAGCAACGGGACGCCGGTGGCCTGCCCCGGCATCCAGGGGTGCCCGTCGAAACGGTTCGCCCCGTCGTCGCGGCTGCGCCGGGCGAAATGTTTCGCGGCCTCGCGCTGGTCCGCCGACAGGATGGTGACGCCCAGCGGCACCCGCTCGGTGAGCAGCGCGTGCAGGTTCGAGCCGCGATCGACGCAGATGAGCACGAGCGGCGGGCTGAGCGAGACGGTGGTGAAGGAATTCATCGTCGCCGCGTGCATGACCTCGTCGCGTACCGTCGAGACGACGGCGACGCCGGTGGCGAACGTGCGGCCAGCGGCGCGGATCAATTGGGCCGAGGCGTCGGCGTCGGCGTCGGCCGCGATGGCGTCGGCTGCCGGCTCGCCGTCGTCCGGAGTCGGCGCCGCCAGGCCGTTGCCGTGGCGGCGGGCGGCCGCGCTGCCGATCGCCACCGCGATCAGCGCGGACACGGCAGCGATGGCCAGCAACACGCTGAAGGACGCCCGCAACGACCCGGTCGCGGTGATGGCGAGGAACAACAGGACGCTGACGGTCACGCCGGCGAAGGTGGCCAGGGTGAACAGGCCGGACACCCGGCCCGCGGCGTCGACCGGCTCGTCAGCGAGGATGCGCGATTGGAAGACCACCGCGAATACCTGACCGGCGGCCAGCATCAGCGAGCTGGCCGGGATCGCGATCCAGGGGTTCGTGACCGCGATCATGCCGGCGAGCGAGACTGCCACCACCGCGGCGGCCAGCACACCGGGCCACAGACCCGCCTGGCGGCGGATGCGTCCGGCGAGTGTGGCCCCGAGCACCGCAGCCACGCCGTTGGCCAGGTTGATCACGCTCAGCCAGCCGGCACCGCCGCCGAAGAACTCGCGGGCGACCACGTTCGGGTAGACGTTGATGACGCCTGCGCCGATGTTGAGTGCGACGACGCCGGCCAGCAGCCACGTGGTGCTCCGGGCGAGCCGGGGCCGGCTGGCGCGGGCCCGGGTGAAGCCGTCGCGGCCGGCGCCCACCGGCAGGGGCGCGGGCAGCAGCCGGACGAGTAACAGCGCGGAGAGCACGAACGAGGCGATGTCCAGCATGATGAGCGTGGACAGGTTGGTGTACTGCAGCATCAGCGGCGCCGACGCCGTGCCGAGGATGAACATGATCCAGTCCACCTTGGACAGGTCCGCCAGAGCCGATGGTATGCCGTCCGCGGGCAGAAGCCGCCGCAGATACGCCGATTGCGACGCGGTGAACAGCGGCGTCAACAGGCTGAGCAGGGTCATCGCCGCGATGGTGGCGGCGGTGAGCCCGGTGCCGACCGCCACCACGGCGAGCAGCACCAGCAGGAAGATCGCCCGTAGCACGTCCAGCCCGACCAGGGCCCGCCGGGTGTCCCAGCGGTCGGCCATCGGGGCAAGCAGCCGGGAGCCGATCAGGATCGGGAGGTAGACCAGCACGATCGCGGTGGTGATCACGGCGGTCGAGCCGTGGCTCTGGTTGTAGGCGAAATACACGACTCCGGTGCGGAACAGCCAGTTGCCGAACTGGCTGACCGCGTACGCGCCGAGCAGCATCCGCACCGATCGCCGCTGCGCGGGTGGCACGACGTCAGCAGTGCCCGGCGACTCGGCTGCTGGTTGCCGCACCGGAGTGGTGACCGCTGAATTCCTGCGCATCAACTCGCCACAGCGTCTGAGGACTTGTCCACCTTGCCGCGCAACTCCTCGAGCTCGGTCGGATCGGCACCGCGAACGGCCGCGAGCTCGACGTCCGAGCGCGCGCCGGCCGTGTCGCCCAACTCGGACCGCAGCAGCGCTCTATTGTAGACATAGTCCGGATCGTCAGAGAGCGCTACGGCCTTGTCGAGACAGGTCAGCGCTTCCTCGGGCCGCCCGCCCGCGTGCAGCACATGAGCCAGGTTGTTCCAGGCCTCGACCAGCTTGGGATCGCGCGTGACGGCGATCCGCAGGCTCTCCTCCGCCTCGCCCCGGCGGTCGAGCTCGGCCAGGGCAAGACCGCGGTTCGTCCACGCGAGCGTGTTCTTGGGGCTGTGGTAGACGGCGGCGTCGAAGCTGGCGAGGGCCTCCGCGGCGGCGCCACGGCGCAGCAGCAGATTGCCCAGCCCGAGGTGGGCGCGCGCCTCTCCCGGGTTCAGCTCCACGACGCGCCGGAAGTCGCGCTCGGCAGCCACGGCGTCGTTCATCCGCAGGTAGGTCTGGGCCCGATTCAGGTGCGCCTCGTAGTACGGGGGGCACAACGAGATGGCCCGGTCGTAGTACTCCAGCGCCTCGTCGAAGCGGCCGGTCCGCTGCAACATGTTGGCCAGATCATTGGCGTACTCGCCGTAACTGGGATCGAGGTCGATGGTCTGGCGGTACACCTCGTACGCCTTGTCGTAGTCCTTGACCAGTTCGTGGATCTGCGCCGTGTTGTAGATCAGGATCGACTGGTGCAGCGCGTATTTCTCATCGCCGTAGATCTCCTGCATCCGATTCATTCCGTCGGTGCACAGTTGCAGTGCCTCATCCATTCGGCGCTGTTTCGCCCGGATGTATGCGAGCGCATTCTCCGCGAAGACCTTGATGTATTCGAATTTCGGGTGGTCGCGGAATTCGCTGCTGATCTTCTCGAGATTGAGCAGCGCGAAACGCTCCGCGGTATCGAGGTCCGGCGGCTGCTGGTACCGGCCGTGCGCCATGCTCTGCGAATACAGCACAGTGGGCGTGTAGAGGCTCTGCGGGAAGTGCTCGTAGAACGTGTCCAGGTACGGGATGGAGACGTGTGCCAGCCCGAGCGAGTACAGCACGAAGGCCATCCGCAGGTAGACCAGGTTGTGCGTCTGCCCGCCGCCGGGCAGCGTGCGCAGCTGCGAGTCCGGCCAGAACTGCGAGAACAGGTCGAACCAGGTGTCGTAGAGCCCGATCTCCTGCAGCGAGATCGACAGCGGCGCCAGCGCCACCATCCGGTCGGCGGCGTTCCGCAGACCGAGGTGGTGCACCGGGTGCAGCACCTCGTCCGGTTCGCCGGCCAGACTCCGCAGCACGTCCCGGTGCAGCCGGTCGCGGGTGCCGCGGTCGTAGACCTCGTAGTTGCGCACCGCGACCGGGTCGTCGTCCGCGCAATGCCCCCGGATGTACTCGGTGAGCAGGTCGTACCGCACCCGTTCGCCGAGCAGGCTCAAGTAGAGGTCGAGATGGGTCTCGAACGTCAGGTAGCCGGGCAGCGAGACGCGCTCGCCAAGACACCGCAGCAGCGCCGACAGCCGGGCCGGCCGGCCCTGGGCGAGCCGCCAGAACTGGTCGAGCTGTTTCGCCGCGAGCGGCTCGAATTTCCAGCCGGCGACGAACTCCGCGGCCTCGGAGCGCGACATCGGTGGCAGTGTCACCACGGCGCTGTGCTCGGCGAGCCCGACGTCCGGTTCGCCGTTGACCAGCAGCACGATGGTCAGGTGCCGGGCCAGGCCGCGGCGCCGGGCGACGATGTCGAGGAACTGCGTCACCGTGGGCGACAACCGCTCGGCGTTGTCGATGACCAGCACATGGGGCTGGCCGGCCGCGGCGAGGAAGGTATCCAGGAACTCGTAGAGGCCGTTGAGCAGCTTGCCCTGGTAGTCGTGGAAGTAGAACCGCGTGCGCTCATCGCGGGAGGCGACGCCGGTCAGATCCTTCGGCACCCGGTAGGCCGGGGAGTCGCGATGCGGGAGGAGCCGCTTGAGTGATTGCTCGGCAGCGGTCAGCAACTCGGGGGACGTGGCCTCCGCGGTGGTCATCGCGTGCTCCACCAGCGGATGGAGGCCGGCCAGGTAGCCGTGGGTGAGCTTGTCGCCGTCGGCGGTCAGCCGGACGATCCCGTCGTCCCGGGAATCGAGCCAGGCGTTGACGGTGTCCGCCTTGCCCCCGCCGTCCGGCGCTGTCACCAGAACGAAGACCTGGCCGTCCGGGCTCTCGGGACCCAGGCTTGCCCGTGCCTCGTCCAGCGCCGCGAAGAACCGGTGGCGGACCCGTGGGAAACGATTTGCCATTTGATTCTCCTGGTATTCCGAGAATGAGCACGGGTGGAGCGGGAGCCGGCTCATACCGGCTCCCGCTCCATTCGCCTAGCCGGCGACGTACGGCGTGGTGGTGCGAACGGTCTCCTGCTTCTCGGCAACCTTAACCTTCATTGTTGTCACCCCCCTTGTCGGGCCATTGAATTCCCCCGATGGGATTTCTTGAAGCCAGCATGACGGCTGGCTTCAATTGTGGTCAAGCCCGTTTCGAGCAATTTTCTGAATCCCGAAGTCAGCCGCGGTGTAACACACAACGTTGGGGCTTTCCACGACGCGACGACGGAATCACTGGAAGGAAAGGACACTGCCGGGCAACACCGCGCGACGCGCCCTCAAGAACGTGTTCCACTGCGTCTCCCCGTGAATCAGTGGCCGAGCCGATTTTGGGCCAACGGATCGTCATCCGTCAAGCTCCAGCGTGAACCAGCCATGACGGAAAGTGACACTCGACGCCGGATTGCCTGGCCGGAGCGGGTACTGCCGCGCTGTCGTGCATCGGACAGTCTTTTGTGGACGGTCTCATCAGCGGGGGTCGGGGCCGGCGGCCGGGTCCGGTGTCGCGGCATCGTCCATCGTGTTCTCCGAGGCGTCGGCGGGCTGCGCCGGGCCCGTCGCGGCGGGCCGCCGGTTTGCGCGTCCCGCGACGCCCTTGTAACAGCCTGGTCCCTCCGATCGTCTCACTAGTGGGAGCCCAACTCGCCCTCGGCCGACCGCCCATGTCCGCCGAGGCGGCAGCAGTGGAGGACACATGGCGAAGCAGTCGTCCGTCCCGGTCGTCGAGGCGGCCCGATGACTCCGGGCGCGGTGATCGGGTACGAACTGCCGGACGTCATGCTGTCCGGCCGCCCCGCAGCGCTGGCCGCCGGCATGCGCGCCATCGATGCCGCTGGCGTCGATTATCTGGTGCTCCCCGACCGGCCGGTGGCCGCGGTGACCGCCGCGGCGTGGTTGGCCACCAGGACCAGCCGGCTCGCTCTGGTAGTCACGGCATCACCGGCGTACTACGAGCCGTACAACCTGGCCCGCATGGTGGCCTCGCTCGACCACATCAGCGCCGGACGGGCCGGGTGGCAGGTCAGCACGGTGCCGGACGCCGTCCAGGACGCCAACCACCGGCGCGAGGGCTTCGACCCGGCGGCCCGGCGTGCCGAGCGGGCCGCCGAATACGTGCCGGTCGTCCGCAGCCTCTGGGACAGCTGGGAGGACGGTGCGTTCCGGCACGACAAGACGACCGGGCAGTTCATCGACGATGAGCGTATCCACGCCGTCGACCATGCCGGGCCGGAGCTGAGCGTCCGCGGGCCGTTCAACATCATCCGCCCGCCCCAGGGCCACCCGGTCGTCTTCGCCGCGGACGACTCGCCGGTCGCTGCCGCGGCGGACGTGCTGACCGGCGGCGATCCCGGACCGGGCCGGCCGGACCCGGGTAAACCGCGGCTACTGACCGTCTTGCTGTTCCTCGCACCGACCGGCGCCCAAGCCGCGGAGCTGCACGCACGGGCCGGCACTCCGGGCAACGATCACCGGCGCGCGGTCGTCGTCGGTGATCCCGGTGCGGTCACCGATCGGCTGTCGGCCTGGACCGGCAACGTCGACGGCTTCACCGTGCGGTTCGGTGCCGAGTCGCAGGTCGGTCTGTTCACCGAGCTGGTCCTGCCCCGGCTGCGGACGGGAGCGCCCAGCGGCACCCTCACCTTGCGCCAACGGCTGGGGCTGCCCCGTCCGCCGAGCCGGTTCGCCCGGTCCCCGGCCACCCCCATCGCGACGAGGTAGGAGAGCCATGCCCGCCGACCGTACGCTGCACCTGGGCCTGATGTTCTGGGCGACCGGCACGCACCCCGCCGGGTGGCGCCACCCCGGGGCGCAGGCCGACGCCGCCTACGACATCGAGCTCATCCAGGAGGTGAGCCGGACCGTTGAGCGCGCGAAGTTCGACTTCGTCTTCCTCGGTGACCGGCTGGCCAGCGACCCCGCTCTGCAACACAGCAATCCGGCACAGATCTCCCGGCTCGAACCGTTCGTCACCGCGGCCGCGATCGCGGCGGCCACGTCCCGCATCGGCATCGTGGTGACCGCCAATCCCACGTACTCCGATCCCTACGGCATCGCCCGGCAGCTCGCCTCGCTGGATCATCTGAGCGCGGGCCGGGCGGCCTGGAACCTGGTGACCGGGGCCGACGCGGCAGCCGCGCTGAACTTCGGCCGGGAGGCGCACTGGGGCACCGGCAAACGCTACGACTGGGCCGAGGAGACCTTGCAGGTGGTCCGCGCCCTGTGGGACAGCGCCCCGGATCCGGCCGGCGACCCGGGACGCCCGATCCGGCACCGGGGGGCCTACTTCTCGGTCGACGGACCGCTGGAGATCGCCCGTCCGCCGCAGGGTCAGGTGGTGCTGCTGAACGCCGGCACGTCGGACCGGTCCCGCGAGCTCGGCGCGCGGGAGGCCGACATGGTGTTCGCCGGTCCGCAGCCCACGCTGAGCGCCCGCCGGGACTTCTACGCCGACATCAAGGCACGGGCCGCCCGGTACGGCCGCGCCGGCGAGGTCACCGTCCTGCCCGGGCTGACCACCGTCGTCGCGCCCACCACCGAGGAGGCGGTCACCCGCTACGACCAGCTCAACTCGCTATGGGTGCTAGCTCCCGAGGAGGAGCTCGGTGAGCTCATCCGGGCCGGCGGCATCGGCGAGGGATACCGGCACAACCGAACCTCG
>DASRYP010000273.1:0-3020 GCA_035687165.1 Actinoplanes sp.
CGGTCACCTGGCCGTACGCGAACGTGGTGTAGGACAGGCCGAACCCGAACGGGTAGGCGACCGGCTGCTCGCGGGCGTCGAACCCGCGGTAGCCCACGTGCAGGCCCTCGCCGTGGCGCACGTGACTGTTCTCGCCGGGGAAGTCCAGGAAGGACGGGTGGTCGGCCAGCTTCAGCGGGATCGTCTCAGCGAGCCGGCCGGACGGATTGACCCGCCCGAACAGCACGTCGGCGATCGCCGAGCCGCCCGCCTGGCCCAGCAGCCAGGCCTCGACCAGACCGGGCACGGAGGCATCCCACGGCGAGGTGCGGACCACGGCGCCGTTCGACAGGACCACCACCGTACGCGGGTTGGCCGCGGCCACTCGCTCGATGAGCGCCAGGTGCGCCTCGGGCAGTTCCAGATGGGTCCGGTCGGCGCCCTCGGTCTCCCGCGTCGTGCCCACGAAGACCAGGGCCACGTCGCTGTCGGCGGCCAGCGCGGCCGCCTCGGCGAGCAGGGCCTCGTCGGGGGAGTCGCTGTCGGGGCGATAGCCAGGGGCGAACCGGACCGGGGCGGTCGTGGTCGCGGTGATCTCGGTGAGCGCGTCGTCGAGCCGGGTCGGGGTGATCTGGGAGCTGCCGGCGCCCTGGTAGCGCGGGGTGCGGGCGAACTCGCCGAGCACGGCGACGCTCTGCCCCTCGGTGCGCACCGGCAGCACGTCGTCGTCGTTCTTGAGCAGCACGATGCCGCGGGCCGCGATGTCGCGGGCCAGGGTGTGGTGCGCCTCGGCGTCGTACCCCTCGGTCGGGGTCTGCCGGACCTTCTCGACCAGGGCCCGGATGCGTGCCACAGCGGTCTCGAGCACCTCGGCCGGCAGGCGGCCGTCCCGCACGGCGTCGGCCACCGCGGAGTCACCGGTGTCGTCGGGGCCGGGCATGGTCAGGTCGAGGCCCGCGGCGACGGCCGCGACCCGGTCGACCACCGCACCCCAGTCGCTCATGACCAGGCCCTCGAAGCCCCACTCGCCGCGCAGCACCTCGGTCAGCAGCCAGGGGTCCTGAGAGGCGTACACCCCGTTGATCTTGTTGTAGGAACACATCACCGTCCACGGCTGGGCCTGGGTGACGACCCGCTGGAAAGCGCGCAGGTAGAGCTCGCGCAGGGTGCGCTCGTCGACGTCGGCACTGACCCGCATGCGGTCGGTCTCCTGGCTGTTGACCGCGAAGTGCTTGAGCGACGCGCCGACACCCCTGCTCTGCAGGCCGCGCACCCACTCGGTGGCCAGCACACCGGAGAGGATCGGGTCCTCGCTGAAGTATTCGAAGTTGCGGCCGCCGAGCGGGGTGCGCTTGAGGTTGATGCCCGGACCGAGCAGCACGTGTACGTCCATCGCACGGGACTCGTCGCCGAGTGCCTCGCCCATGCGGTGCAGCAGCTCGGGGTCCCAGGTCGAACCCGAGGCGACAGCGGGCGGGAAGCACGTGGCCGGGCGGCCGGCCAGCATGTCGGCCTGGGAACTCTGCAGGCGCACGCCGTGCGGCCCGTCGGTGAGCGTGATCGCCGGGACGTCACCGGCGGCGGTCGTCTTCCAGAAGGCGCTGCCGCTGGTCAGAGCAGCCTGGTCGGTGATGTCCACGGGTCTCCTGTCTTGATTGTTCTCCTGCTGAGCGGTCCTCTACTGCGGTGTTGCGCTACTGCGGTGTTGCACCACTGCGGTGTTGCGCTACTGAGTACCTACTAGGTAATTACCCGCCTGTAAGATAGCGGCGGCACGGTCTCGGCGACAAGGGCTGGAGCGGCGAATGGCACTTCCCTATCGACGGGACCGGCCCCGGCTCCCGGTGGCCGAGCGGCGCCGGCAGATCGCCGAGGTGACCAGCCAGTTGATCGCCGAGCGCGGCTTCTGGGGCCTGTCGATGCAGGACGTGGCCGACGGGTGCGGGCTGACCGTGCCGGGTCTGCTGCACCACGTCGGGTCGAAGGACGGGTTGCTGCTCGCCGTGCTCGACCACCGCGACGCCGAAGACCTGCGCTCGCTGGCCGAGCAGGCGCCGGGAACACTGCGCGAGACGTGTGCGGCGCTGATTCGCAGAAACGCCTCCCAACCCGAGATCGTACGGCTGTTCGCGGTTCTCGAGGCCGAATCGCTCGCCCCTGACCACCCGGCCCACGACTATTTCCGCACCCGCCAGCAGCGCGCACTCGAAGATCTCACCGAGCTGGCGAAGCCGGTCAGCGCGGCCCCCGAGATCCTCGCGCGCCAGATCATCGCGCTCATGGACGGTCTGCAGATCCAGTGGCTTCGATCGCCTTCGACGGTCGACCTCGTCACCTTGTGGGAGGCCGCCGCCGGCCGGCTCTTCGGTGCACAGTGAAATGTGGTTCGCGACGGAGCGACAAGACGTCAATCCGGCACCGACGAGGCCGCAGTCTTGACATCGTGGCTTGAATGACGCCATGTAGGCGTATGCCCCGCGGCGTGGCGAGGTCCCGCGGGGTGCTGTCATGGCAGATCGCGGGACGGGAGAGGCGACGATGCGGATCAACGACATTCTCCGGGTCAAGGGCGACCGAGTGGTGACGGTGCCACCCGAAGCCGATGTGACGGAGCTGCTCTCCGTCCTGGCCGAACACAAGATCGGCGCGGTGATCGTCTCCCGGGACGGTGCCCAGGTCGACGGCATCGTCAGCGAGCGGGACATCGTGCGGGCGTTGGCCGCGCGCGGTGCGGCCGTGCTGAGCGAGCCGGTCTCGACGATCCAGACCACCGACGTACGGTCGGTGACCCGCTCGGCCGCTCTCGACGAGGTGGAACGGCTGATGACCGAGCGACGGTTCCGCCACGTGCCGGTGATCGAGGACGGGGCGCTGCGGGGCGTGGTCAGCATCGGCGACGTGGTGAAGTTCCGCATCGACGAGTTGCAGACCGAACGGGCCAGCCTCGAGGAGTACATAACCGGCGAGCGAGCCTGACACGTCGGCGACCGCCCGCCGGTAGCCGTGCCGTCGGGCGGCCGAGTGCCGCGTGCCGTCGGGCG